>JBJMPB010000466.1:0-7073 GCA_045803455.1 Gemmatimonadales bacterium
GTACCGGGTAGTGCTCGGACCCTACGCTACCCGCGAGCAGGCCGAGGAAACCGGCCGGAAGCTCGGGATGCCTTCTTTTATCGTAACTGCTCAGGACCAACCGGCTCGATAGCGCGTTCACCCTTCGTGGGGGGCAGATCGCATGAAGCTTACCAAGCTGGAGCTCTCCGGCTTCAAGTCGTTTGCGGATACTGTGACCCTGACGTTTGAGGAAGGGGTCACCGCAATCGTAGGCCCGAATGGTTGCGGCAAAACCAATGTCACCGACACGGTTCGCTGGGTGCTGGGCGAACAATCGGCCCGGCTGCTGCGGGGTGGGAAGATGGAAGACGTCATCTTCCAGGGGTCGGCCGCCCGGCGTCCGGTGAACGTCACCGAAGTCTCCCTCTATCTCGATAACAGCGATGGTGACCTGCCGATCGCATACCGCGAAGTGGTGGTCACTCGGCGGCTCTCCCGCTCAGGGCAGAGCGACTACCTGCTGAACGGCTCTCCGGTCCGGTTGCGCGACATCCAGGACCTCCTGCGTGGCACCGGGCTTGGTAGCGACGCCGGCGTCGTGATCGAAGCCAAGATGATCGACCTCCTGCTCTCCGACCGCGCGGAGGAACGCCGGTCTTTGTTCGAGGAAGCCGCCGGGATCGGCCTCTACCGGGACCGGAAGCACAGCACCGAGCGCAGGCTCGAGGAAACGGCGGTAGACCTGCAGCGGGTGGAAGATCTGATTGCCGAGGTTCAGTCCCAGATCCGGAGTCTCGCGCGCCAGCGCGGAAAGGCCGAGCGTCACGCCAAGCTCTCCGAGGAAAAGTTCAGCCTCCAACTCACTCTGGCTCAGCGTCACCTCGACCGCTTGGCGGCTGAAGCCGCCGGCATGGAGGCCCGCTATTCCGAGCTGACGGACCTGCTGCCGCTGGCACGTCAACAGCTGGCCCAGGCGGAATCGCAGCGAGAGGAGTGGGCCCATGCTCGAGGCGCCGCCGAGGCTCAGCGCACCGAAATGACTCTGCGCCTTGCCGCCCTTCGGGTGGAGATTGGGCGGCTGGACGGGGATTTGGCTCTGGCTAACGAGCGGCTCGCCAACGCGTCGTCGCGCCGCCTTCGGGCGGCGGAGGAGCGGACCCAGATGGAGTACCGGGGCGGCCAGGCTGCAATGGAACAGGCCGCCGCCGCCGAAGACCACGAGTCCTCCGCCGCCGAGCACACCCGCATTGGCCGCGAGCTGATTGGCCGGGCCGAAGCCGAGGAGGCCGTCCGGCAGAAGCTCGGCGAGCAGCGGTCCACTGTACGCCAGCTGGAGCAGGACTTACAAACCCACGCGCACGCGATCAAGGCACTCGAGGGAGAGCGTACGGCGCTCGAAGGCGAGCTCGCCTCATTGCGGGAGCGCACCGCTCAGGCGGAGATCCACCGGTCCAGCCTGCGGCAGGAGCTCGCCGCGGCTGAGCAGCGGCGAAACCAGGCGGTCGAGCAAGCGGACACACTGGGGCATCAAGCTCGTGATTCAGTTGCCGCCACCGATCACGCGCGGCACCTCGTGGCAGAGGCCCGCGAGCGCGAGGCGATGCATCGGGCAGATCGCCGGCGGGCCGAAGAATCGCTGGCGCAGTTGACTGCCCGCCGTCAGGTACTGGAAGAGCTGGAACGGGATCGGGTAGGCCTGGCACCTGGGGCGGCGGCGCTGCTGGCGGCTCGGGAGACTTTTCAGGGCGGCGTGCTGGGTCCGCTGAGCGACTTCGTGAGCACGGGGCGGGAAGACGCTGAGCTCGCCGAGCGGCTGCTTGGCGAATGGATGCATGCCGTGCTGGTTCAGGACGTAGAAGCCGTCAGCGCGATTCAAACCTGGCACGCGGAGCAGCAGCCCGGCCCACTCGTCTTGCTGCCGGTTCAACCGGGCCCGGTATGTCCGGTGGACGAGGTGCCCCTGGATGATCGGCTGCACGCCGAGGGCCCGGCGGCCGGTTGGGTGCGGGCTGCGCTGGCCGGGTCAAAGGTAATGGATGAGAGCGGCCGAGTACTGCGTCGGGCGAGCGGAGCGATTTTCCTCGCCGGGGCGGGCGCGCCCCTGGGGCCGATTCGCCGACGGGCGGAGCTCGCCACGTTGACCGAAGACATCCGGAAGGCCGAACACAGTATGAGTGCGGCCGAAGATGCCCTCCGCGCTATCGTCGAGCAGCTCGCTGTGCTGGAGCAGGCGCTGGGCGAGGCCGGCGCGGCAGCAGAACGGGCTCGCGACGCCGAGCGCCAGGCTATCGCCACTCGGGAGGACATGGGGCGCATGGTAGCCAATCTGAGCCGGGAAACTGCCGAGGCAGACACTCAGATGGATCGGCTGACGGAGCGTCTGTTGCAGTCGGAACGGCGGCTCGGCGAGATCGATCAGACGCTGGTGGCCGACGAGTTGGCACGCGGCCGGGTGGAGGAGGCCCTCAGCGCCGCCCGTGTTCTCCTTGCCGAGCTGGAGGCCGAACAGGAGACAACCCGGGAACAGCGGGCTCACTGGCAGGTTCAGGAGGCTCATCTGGCCGGGAGCCTCCGGGCCGCCAGCGATCGGTTGCAGCGGGCCGCCCGGACCCGAAGCGAGGCAGAGGAAGCTGCGCGCGCCCTGTCCGACGAGCTGGCCCAGCTGGAATCCGACACCCAGGCCATTGCGGGGCAACAGTCAGAGTGGCTGGAGCTGCGGGAGGAGCGCAGGGCCGCCCTTCAGGAGCTCGAGATTGCCAGCTCACAGGCAGAATCGCAACTGGCCCGGGCCGAAGCGGCACTAGGCGACGCCGATCGGCAGGTTGGGAGCGTTCGCGCCCGGCTGGAAAGCGCGGGCGAGGAAAGCCATACCCTCCAGGTGCAGCTGACCGAAAGTGCCGGCTTCCGCCGCAGCATTGTTGAGCGGGTGGAAGCGGAGTGGCATCGACCGTTCGAACATCTGATTCAGAGCACGACCCTCCTCGACATGGATCTGGACAGCTTGGAGGGCGAAACAGCGCGAGTTCTCACCGCGCTGGAGGGCATCGGTCCGGTCAACCCTCTAGCGGTGGAAGAGCATGCGGAAGAGAGCAAGCGCCTGGATTTTCTGATTGCTCAGCGGGACGATCTGGTCAGCGCTCGGCAGTCGCTCATCCAGGCCATCCGTGAGATTGACGGTACCGCACGGACCATGTTTCTGGAGACCTTCACCGCCATCCAGGCCAACTTCTCCAAAGTGTTTCAGACGTTGTTTGGGGGCGGTGAGTGTGATCTCCGGCTGGCTACTCCCGACGAGCCGCTGGAGAGCGAGATCGACATCCACGCTGCCCCTCGAGGGAAGCGCACCCAACGGATCCATCTCCTCTCCTCCGGAGAACGCACTCTGGTGGCGGTATCCCTTCTGTTCAGCATCTATCTCACCAAACCGAGCCCTTTCTGCCTCATGGACGAGGTGGATGCGCCTCTGGACGATGCTAACGTGGGCCGCTTCACTCGCCTGCTGGACGAGTTCAAGTCGGACACCCAGTTCATCGTGATCACCCACAATCCCAGGACCATGCAGTCGGCCGACGCCGTGTACGGTGTGACCATGCAAGAGCCGGGCGTCTCGACCATTGTGGGGGTACGTTTGGGAGAAGGAGCCGAGGTTTAGAGTTAGCCTATCAGTCCTTCCGGACTCGCCGAGTTGGCATACCCCGTGCATCATTATCCTTCCGACCAGTCTGGGGCATAGAATCCGGCCCCAGACCGTGACTGTCGACTCTCACACCTGGACTCGAACGCGCCATGCTCATCGTCATGCGCCATGGGGCGCCCGAAGAGGACATCCGACGCGTTGCCGCGACCATCGAGGAGATGGGCTATCAGGCGCGGCCCATGCCGGGAAAACAGCGCACCACCGTTGGACTGGTAGGCAATGATGGTCGGGTAGACGCCTCCCGTCTCGCAGCGCTGCCCAGCGTCCAGGAAGTCATCCACGTCACCAAGCCATACAAGCAGGTGTCGCGAGAATGGAAGCCGGAACCCACCACGATCCGGCTCCCCGGCGGGCTGACCATCGGCGGAGACGAGGTGGTGGTGATGGCAGGGCCCTGCTCGGTCGAGAGCGAGCAGCAAATCCTGGCCGCCGCCCGCGCGGTGCGGGAGTCTGGGGCCACCGTCCTTCGGGCCGGTGCATACAAGCCGCGAAGCTCGCCGTATTCATTCCAGGGGATGGGCCAATCCGGTTTGGAGCTGCTGGCCCGCGCCCGCGAGGAAACGGGGCTGCTGATCGTGACCGAAGCGATGGATGCGGAGGGTATGGACGCTGTCTTGGAAGTAGCGGACATCGTTCAGATCGGCGCTCGCAACATGCAGAACTATTCCCTGCTGAAGCTGGCTGGGCGAATCCAAAAGCCGGTGCTCCTGAAGCGCGGTCTGTCAGCCACCATCCAGGAGCTGCTGCTTTCGGCCGAGTACATCCTGGCCGAGGGCAATCCCAATGTGATTCTGTGCGAGCGCGGGGTGCGGGGCTTCGATCCTGCTACCAGGAACCTGCTCGACCTCAGCGCCATCCCGGTGGTGCACGGGCTTTCGCACCTGCCGATCATCGCCGATCCGAGCCATGGCACCGGACATAGAGACATGGTCATGCCCATGGCCAAGGCCGCGGTTGCCGGGGGAGCCGATGGACTCCTGGTGGAAGTACACCCGGCCCCGAATCGCGCTCTGTCCGATGGGGCACAGAGCCTCTATCCCGAGCAGTTCGACCGACTGATGAAGGAAGTCCGGCTGATTGCCGAGGCCATTGGACGCCGGGTGGCCGAGCCGGCGGAGCTGCGCACATGAGAGCGCTGATTTTTCTGGCGCTCACGCTGCTCAGTCCGTCGACAGGCGTCGCTCAGGACGCCCAGGCCATCATCGGCCGAGCCGCGCGGGTCTACCGTTCGCTGGCCAGCTTACGGGCCGAGTTCGTGCAAGTGATCGACAATCCGATGATCGACAGCGCGGAGAGCAAAGGTACCCTGGTGCAGGCTGGGCCGGCCAAACTGGCGATGCGCTTCAGCGATCCACCTGGGGAAGCCATCGTGGTCGATGGGGAGCATGTCTGGGTCTATACGCCCAGTACTGTTCCGGACCAGGTAGTCCGGCTGTCGGTCCCCAGCGGGGGCCCGGTGTACGGATATAACCTGCTGGCGTGGCTGCTCGACCGACCCGCAGAGCGGTACCACCCGTCTTATCTCAAAAGTGAGCGAATCGACGGCCGCACCACGGACGCCATTCAGCTGGTTCCGGCGGTGCCCAATCTGCCGTTCACGAAAGCGGTGGTGTGGATAGACCGGGAACAGGCCCTGCCCCGCCGCCTCGAGATCCACGAAGAGTCCGGCGCCACTCGCACCCTCAGCCTCTCCCACATTCAGGTCAACCAGTCCGTGCCGGCTTCGACCTTTCAGTTCAAGGTTCCCAGCGGTGTCCGCGTCATAGATCAGTAATCCGGCCGCTGGAGCCTAGACGGCCCCATCGAGCACGGCGTTGACCTTTTCGATCGAGTGGTCGTTCAGCCCAGCTTCCCGCGCCAGCAGCACCGCAGCCCGGCCCACGGTCCGATAGAGCTCCCGATCCTCCGGCCCCAACGCCTCCAGGTGCGACTGAATAGTCTGCACGTCGCCCCGCCGAACTGCGCCGGTCAGCGCCGCGGCGGGGCCGAGCGAGGTCAGATTGGCAACCGCCCCAGCCAGCAGAGGCAGATACAACCGGGCCGCCGTTTCCGGAGGCACACCGGCCGAGCGGGCGAGTCGCTCCGCGACGCCCACCAGGGCGACGGTGTAGTTCGCTACGAAGGCGGCGCCGGCATGATAGGCCGGCTTGCTTTCGGCTGAGATCGTCACCGGAAGCATGCGCAGCGTGTTGGCCAGCCGCTCGGCTGCCACTACTGCGCGCTCGTCCCCCTCGATCCCGACGTACGCGCCCTTGAGCCGCTCGGCGGCAGTGACCGGCTCGGCCACCGATTGTACCGGATGGAAGGACCCGAGCCCAGCTCCAGTCTCCGCCAGCGGTGAGAGCGCGGTCTTGTCGAGCAAGCCAGAGAGGTGGAGTACGACCTGGTCCCGGACTATTGCCCGGGCCGATGCCAGCTCCCCTGCCACCAGAGGAATGGCGTCGTCGGGCGTCGCAATCAGAACGAGCTCAGCGCCGTCGGTGGCTTCAGCCAGACTTCCCTGGTGCAGCACCAGCGGAGGGATCACCTCGCGCTGGTTGCGGTTTACCAAAATCACCTTGTATCCCCGGCGCTTCAGAGCCAGTCCCAATCCCTGACCCATCCTTCCCGCACCGATGATCGTCACTCTAGGCTGCGACAAGCGTTCTCCTTTGACTCGTAGCCTTACACTCTAATACACAAGCCCGGTTGGCCATACCGGCCAACCGGGCCTGAGCGAGCAGATTACCGCTGAGCTAGTTCTGCGCAGTTGCCGCCGGTGCCACTCCGACCCGCGCCAGGCTGAGAAGGTCCTTCGGGGTCGATGCCTTCCGCAGCAAGCCAATGGCGGTCTGCATCTGCTGGTCTCCGGCAGCCCGGCGGCGGAACTCGGCCGGCCGGCCGAACACGTAACGCGCCACCTCGTAGCTGAGCTGCTCGTCGATCAGAGGGCCGGCACCCTGGAATACAGCGGAGCTGACATCCACCTTATGCGCGCGGAGCCGTTGATAGACCTCCTGCCGCATCTGGGGCGTGATCTTGAAGGATTCACTCGTCACGGTGTGATTCTTCTTCGCCTCCAGGGCGATCGACGTCAAAGCATCACGGTATTGCGGCAAACCGTTGCCCAACGCCTTGGCGAATTCCCGCTCCGGTGCGGTCAGGGTATCGAGCCGAACCACCAGGTCGGGGACGATCCCGCCGCCGCCCCGTACCACCCGGCCGGCGTCGGTATGGAAGATGGGCCGCTCCTTCAAGGCCGAGTCGGTCGACTCCTTATCCGGCGCATTCAGTACCGTATCGGCCACGACCGCCATCGCGGCCTGAGTGGCCTGGTCTTCCTCGTCCTTGGCTATCCGCTGAATGGTGCGGCCGCTCGGCGTAAACCAGCGGGCGGTCGTGAGCTTCAGCGCCACGCCTTCTCCCAACGGGAACA
>JBJMPB010000493.1:0-4039 GCA_045803455.1 Gemmatimonadales bacterium
TCAGGGCACTGGCCACCAGCGGAAGCCACCGAAACACATCGATCAGGCTGAGCGGAGTCCAGGCGTCGAGCAGTCCCGCGAGATAGAATCCGAGCGGGGAGTACGCGTACGGAATGCCGGAACCGTTGTATGAGGTAAAAGCCGGCAGGTGGAAGTGGGCAGCCTGGAGATCCCGGACCATCGCGAAGAAGAGGCCGCCGTCGTTGAGCGGGAAGTCCTGTGAGAGGACGTGATACGCTCGGACCGCAACGCCAAGGGCAACCGCCAGGGCCAGGGCTAGAGGGTAACGAAGGTCCCGCCCAGCCTCCGTGTCTTGCTCCGGAACGAGTGGTTGGCCCACCGGGGAGCGTCTGGGGATCGTGATCTGCTGCAGTTCGGTTGTGCCCACGCTGGTCCTGACACTGAGAAGGCCACTGAACTTCCGGATTTAGCAACGTATGAAGGTCTTACATCACATCCTGCATCGGGACCCACATCAGTCCCGTGAGGTTCCTCACATTCGCCACCAACAGGGCAGCGCTTCCCCTCTCTATAGGATGTTTAGCCTACTGGGTGAGTTACGGGACGGCGAAGCGGTGAGCAGCGGGTCTACGCGCGAGGCGGAGCTTCCCCGTCGAGCTGAACCACGGGCACAAGCACCAGTCCGTGTAGCCGCCAGTCGAGATTGCTGAGCTCCCGGGTTGCCGCCTCGAGCCGGCTGGAGAGATCGGCGGTTTCCGGCTTCGGTACCACGAAAATCTCGCCACTGAGGAGCCTCCCCTGCTCCCGCAGGCGGACGGCAGCGCCCTTCACCCAAGGGAGCTGCCGCACGGCATCCCGGAGCCGGTCGGGCAAGGCTTCCAATTTCCGCTGGTCCATGACGGTGGGCGCCTCGTCCATGAGGTCGGCCACCACTTGACGAATGTTGTGCCAGCCATCCCGCACGATCTCCAGCGATATAAACGCCGCGGCCGCCGCATCTCCCCACCAGAAGCCGAACCCGATCAGCAGAATGCCACCAATCGCCGCCGCTTCTGAAATCCATTCGTCCCGATTCATCTCGGCTTCGGCCTTGAGCGCCTTGTCATGCAGTCGTTCCGCCAGCGGGATTTTGAGCCGGCCGAGCATCATGCCGACCAACATGCTTGCGCCCAAGGTGGCAATCATGGCCCACCCGGCCCAGAATTGATGGCCTGAGAGTACCATGGTCCCCACTGGCGGGCGCTCCTGTTTGAGCAGCTTCAGCATGGCATCGAACAGCAGCCACAGCCCGATCAGGCTCAAGGAGGCGGCGGCCACCAGGTATGAGACCGAAATCGATCGAAAGTATCCAAAGGGAAATCGTTTGCTCGGTGGTCTGAACTCGTATCGAGCTGCCACGAGATATGCGGCTGGGGGCAGCATGGAGAGCACCTCGGTGACCCACGCTGTCTTCATCGCCTCGGACTGTCCCATGGTAAGCGCGAGTGCGATGCTGCCCAGCATCAGGAGAGCGATGCTCAACCATTCGATGCGTTTGGCTTTGCGGTGATCGCCTCTGAGCCGCTGGGGAAGCTCGAACGGATGGCCGATCCTCATGGGCTCACGCTCCGCAGCATGGCTGGAACCGACTGTTGTCTGCCATAGAGCCAGCGTTCCAGCCAGTTCAACCAGGCGTTTTCTCCTGGGCTCAGAGCCATAGTCCGTTCGTCAGTGCGCAGGACGATCCCCGTGGGGGGCCGGCCGAGGAGGCTCAGCTGCCAGGCCGGAGCCGCGACCAAGCCTCGAATACCGGCCAATTGATTGACGCTTATCGGTATGGCTCCCTTCTTCCGGAGATCGGCGGTGGCCGGATCGCCGGCCTCCACGGCCACCGAATCATGTTTCAGCGAGCTCTCGCGGGATCCGGCGGGAGAGGAGACAATGGTTGAATCGACGTAGTACGCCCGGCTGAAAGCGACCTGGTGCTTCCAGGGGCTAGTGCGCGACAGACCACCAATGACGAGGTCCAGTTCCCGCTCATGCAGGCTGCTCAAGAGCTCCGATTCGCTTCCCGAGACCCAGGCGATCTTTGCCTTCAAATCAGCGGCGGCGGCCCGAATCAGTTGAACTTCGACGCCCTGAAGCTCCCCGCCCCGGGCCAGGACCCAGGGCGGATGGTGAATCACACCAACCCGGAGTGTGCCATTGTGAATGCGCTCGAGCGCGTGGCTGGCGTCCCGGGGAAAATCACAGCTGCCGCAAGCCAGAAACAGAGCCACAGCTGCGATGGAAGCGTTCATCAGCCGCACAAAGCACAAGGTATGACAGGCGTTCGTCGAGCCAGCTTATCTTGTCACTCACCTGGCGAGCTTGGGGTGATTCATATCACCGGCCAGAGGTCTCCGCGGACCTGCGGACCTTTTTCCAGCTGCTCTTCGCCAACCGCATTGCTGCCTTCTTCGGTCTGGACGTGATCGTCTCCTCCATCGTACTGTGGGTCGTGGTCCTGGTAGACAGCAGGCGCAACCAGGTGCCGCACGCGTGGGCGCCGTTGCTCGGCAACCTTCTGGTGGGGGTTTCGCTCGGGCTGCCGCTCTGGCTGTATCTTCGGGAGGTCAGATTGATTGAGATGCGAGAAGTGCATGGCTGACTGGGCCACTCTGGTGGTCCGTCACTCCGCGGCGGTGGAGGAGTTTCTACGCGCCGCTCACGAGATTGAGGCAGACCGCTGGACCCGGCCGGCCGGCCCGGGCAAGTGGAGTCCGGCGGAGATTACCAGCCACCTGATCGAGTCGTACCGCATTTTTCGGAGTGAGCTGGCCGGGGGTCCGGGAATGGGGCTCCGGCTGGCACCAATACGCCGGTGGGTGCTCCGCCGCACCACGCTGCCCCGAATTCTCTCCACCGGTACCTTCCCCGACGGAGCCCGCGCACCGCGAGAAACCCGGCCTCGCGAGGTCCAGGCCGACCCCAGGGTTGCACTCCACACACTGAGCACCGAGGCCGATGCGATGGTGCAGGAGCTGTCTGACCGGATGCGCAGCGGCCGAGTGCGGCTTACCCACGCCTACTTTGGCCGCATGTCGGCCCGACAGAGTCTGACCCTGGCTATAGTGCATACCCGGCACCACGCGCGCCAAATGGCCGCGGTCACCGCAGCCTAGGTTCCCTTCAACCTCTTTTCTATGGACTGGATCAGCGACCCCCAAGCCTGGATCGGCTTTGCCACTCTCACGGTGCTCGAGATCGTGCTGGGTATTGACAACATCGTGTTCATCTCGATTCTGGCAGACCGGCTCCCGGCAGCGCAACAGGCCCGGGCGCGACTGCTCGGGCTCGGTCTTGCCATGGTGACTCGAATCCTTCTCCTGCTTTCGCTGAGCTGGATCATCGGCCTCACCGCACCGCTCTTCAGCATTCTCGGGGAGCAGATCTCCGGCCGTGACCTGGTGCTGATCCTGGGCGGTCTCTTTCTGCTGGGCAAGAGCACCCACGAGATCCACGGGAACCTCGAGGGCGGTGGCGACCACGCCTCGCCCCGGGCAGCTGCCTCCTTTGTCGCGGTGCTGATTCAGATCATGCTGCTGGATGTCGTGTTTTCGTTGGACTCGGTGATCACCGCCGTGGGAATGGTGAACGAGATCGGAGTGATGGTGGCCGCGATCGTGGTGGCGATCGGGTTCATGATGGCCTTCTCCGGCGCGATCAGCGGATTCGTCAGCCGCCATCCCACGATCAAGATGCTGGCGCTGAGTTTCCTGATTCTGATCGGGGTTGCCCTGATCGCCGAGGGGCTCGATCAGCACATTCCGAAGGGCTACATCTACTTTGCGATGGCGTTCTCGGTGGGCGTCGAGCTACTCAATCTGCGGATGCGGCGGCGGCAAGGCGAAGTGGTTCAGCTCCGCCGACCCTACGCCGACCAGTCCGTATAGTGACGGCGGCTCAGCAGGGCGCAAGCGACCGCGCTCCCGGAGCGCGATGTGAGTCCTGAGGGCGCCGAGCGGCCCCGGGCCATCACCCTCCGCTTCCTGGCGGAGCCGGGAGACGTGAACTTCGGCGGAAAGGTGCACGGCGGCGCGGTGATGAAGTGGATCGA
>JBJMPB010000575.1:0-3017 GCA_045803455.1 Gemmatimonadales bacterium
CCGGCGAGGGCCTCGCGCACGCCATAAGTCCCGATGAAAGCAGCAAGGCTTAGCATGCGCTCCAGCTTCGAAAAATGTCTCTCAATGTGTTGGGGTTGCTCTCTGCAAAGTGTGCCCGGTGTTAAATAAGTACACAAAAAAAGCGCCGGCGGGGGCCGGCGCTGAACTGCGGTGGAGTCTCGCGACTCGGGACAGGTGACTCGCGACTACCTCAAACCGCGACGCGATTCACTCTGGCTTCAGCCAGCTGAGTCAGCTTGAGATCGGTGGCCTTCTCTTCGTCCAGATTCTGCTGCAGCACGCCGGCGCAGTCGGGCCGACCCAACTCGCGGGCCCAGGCGATCAGCGTTCCGTAGCGGGTGATCTCGTAGTGCTCCACTGCCTGGGCGGCAGCCAGGGCCGCTGCATCCAGGACCTCGGGGTCGCTGGCTTCACCCATGATCTCTTCGGCTTCCGAGACGATGCCGTCGATGGCCGGGCAGGTCACCGCCTTCGGCTTCTCACCATGCATCCGGAAAACCTCTTCCACCCGGGCGATATGATGCTCGGTCTCCGCCAGGTGGGTCAGGAAGGCGGACTGCAGCTGCTGGTCCGTCACCTTCGAAATCATCTTGGGTAATGCCTTGGTGATCTTCTGTTCGGTGTAATAGACGTCCTGTAGAGTATGAACGAAGAGGTCGTTCAAGGTCTTGATTGGCTTGGAAAGAATTCCCATGATCCGCTCCTGAAGGAAATGATCGCCGGCCCAGTCCGCCGAACCGGCGAGAATTGGCCTTCTCGTTCTAGGGCGTGCATACTGGCCAATTGGGCCACTCGGAGCCGTGAGCCAGGTCACTGGTTAGCTTTGGACCGTCAGAGGAGACCCGATGCAGCCGGACGCTTTAGCGCCACTCATTCCTGTCGCCGCGATCATCATGTTCGGCTTGGTGAGAATCTCCCGCCACTGGCGGCCCGGAGGGCTGCCCCAAAGCCCGGCTGCCACCAAGCAGTTGCAGGAGCGGCTGGATGCGGTGGAGCGGGACGTCGCCTCACTCCAGGGAGAGCTGAGCGAGGCCCAGGAACGGCTCGACTTTGCCGAACGGCTGCTGGCCCAGACCCGGGAGCCAAAACGCCTTGACTAGATCCCGGACGAAGAAAGTTCCGCTCTCCGTCCTTTCTGCCCTCACAGTCTTCTCCGCGCCCACGGCCGCCCAACAGCCACCGCCGGATTTTGACAACTACGTGAACCGAGTGATGGAGACCTTCACCGTCCCCGGCTTGTCGATCGCCATCGTCAAAGACGGCAAGGTCGTGCTGGCCAAGGGGTATGGCGTCCGGCGGATGGGCGATCCCACCCCGGTCGATGCCCGCACCCGCTTCGGCATCGCCTCCAACACCAAGCTCTTCACCGCAACCGCCCTCGCGCTCTTGGTGGAAGAGGGGAGAATCGAATGGGACAAGCCGGTCACCAGCTATCTGCCCGGCTTTGCCATGTCGGATCCCTATGTGACCCATGAGATGACCGTGCGCGACCTGCTGGTGCATCGCAGCGGCCTGGGTCTCGGCGCCGGTGACCTGCTCTGGTGGCCTCCCTCGACCTATAACCGGAAGGAGATTGCCCGGCGAATCCGCTACATCCCGCTCTCCACCTCGTTCCGAAGCGCGTACGCCTACGACAACGTGCTCTATCTCGTAGCGGGCGAGCTGATCGAGGCAGTATCGGGTCAGCCCTGGGAGGAATTCGTTCGGAGCCGGATTCTGCGGAAGGTCGGCATGAACGACAGCGACGTTCGCCACTCCGGGGCGATGGACAAGGGAAACGTTGCCGGGACCCACGCGGAGGTAAACGATACCGTGCGGCCGGTGGCACCGTTCACCAGTGACAACACCAACCCGGCCGGCGGTATCATGGCCGGCGCGGCGGACATGGCCAAGTGGCTGATCGCTCAGCTCGATTCGGGAAAGGTGGCCGATGGCTCCCGGCTCTTCTCCCCTGCCAGCGCCAAGGAGCTGTGGCGGGAGGTGACGCCCACGCCAATCGGCGGAATACCGGGGAAGCAGCCCCAGCTGTCCCATCTCCGCGCAACCATGGCAGGCTACGCCTTGGGGCTTGGCGTCCGTGACTATCGAGGCTACATCCTGCGGCAGCATACCGGAGGCCTGCCGGGATATCTCTCCAAGGTCGCGATGATCCCGGATCTTCGGCTGGGTGTCGCGGTCTTGACCAACCAGGAGTCGGGGGCGGCCTTCGACGCGATCACCTACCGGGTGCTGGACCACTTCATCGGCGCCAAGTCACCCGATTATCCGGCGCTCTTCAATCAGATCGTACAGCAGAACCGGCAGAAGCTCAGGACGGCCGAACAGCAGGCCACTACCTCTCGCGACTCCATGGCCGGACCTTCGCTTCCACTGGCCAGATACGCCGGCACTTATCGCGACCCGTGGTACGGCGACGTGAAGGTGACTCAGGAGGGGAACAAGCTCGCCCTTCGTTTTACCCGAACACCCTCATTAGTGGGCGACTTGCTCCATTGGCAGCACGACACCTTCCTGGCCCGCTGGAGAGACCGCGAGCTCAGAGCCGACGCCTACGCCACGTTCTGGCTGAACCCGGACGGTACCATCCATCAGCTCCGGATCGTGCCCGCCTCGGAGTCGGTGGACTTTAGCTTCGACTTTCAGGATCTGATTTTGAAGCCGGTCAAGGATTCCGTCGCGCACTACTGATTTGCCGGGGCCCTCACCCCAGATGATATCGTTCCCTCAGTACCTCGAGATGATGGCTCACGTGGCCCACAATGATGTAGGCCAACGCCCGAACGGTGATCGCAGCGCCGTTGGCCTCGCCCCAGCGGCCCCAAGCCTCCTCTGGCAGCCCGTCGAGCAGCGCGGCCGTGCTCATCCGAACCGCCCGGAAATCGCCCAGGAGCATGGGCAGCGGACGATCGTCAAAGCGCCCGGCCGGCACATAAACGTTCTCGTCATAACCGGGGAGCGGAGTAGTGTCTCCTCGGGCAATCCGAAGCAGCCGGTAG
>JBJMPB010000605.1:0-5282 GCA_045803455.1 Gemmatimonadales bacterium
CGACCAGGGTGCTGACGGCAATTCGGGCAGCCGCTCTTCCTGGGGTGCGGTTTCATGGGGTTCAGTTCACGCCGCGAAAGCCCGGAGACGGCAAGTATGCCGACACCTCCCTGGCAGGAATCCGGCTGGAAGTCACCGATCGCCCCTCGTACGACCCCACTGCCACCGCGGTCCATCTCCTCAGTGTGATCAGGGCGGTCCACCGGGAACAGTTTAAATGGATACCGGCGCACTTCGATCGTCTGGCGGGGGGACCGACCCTACGAGAGCAGATCGAGCTCGGAGTGTCAGCCGGTGAAATCGTGGAAAGTTGGAGTGGTGGGGTGGAGCAGTTCCGGAAACGGCGGGTGGCAGCTCTCCTGTATCGCTGATGGCGATAGTAATTGCCCTAAGCGGTTCTGCCAGTTATCCTTTCGCGGCAATTTTGATCACCCGTTTCTGCGAGGATCAAGCCGACGGTGAAGCTGCTAGGTGCGCTGGAGAAGCCGTTTTACGCCACGGTGAACCCCCTGGTTCAGCGGCTCATACGCTCCGGGGTGCGGCCTAACACGATCACCACCGTGGGAACCGGTCTGGTTCTCGTCTCCGCGGTGGCGTACGCCACCGGCCACATCCGATGGGGCGGTACTCTGCTTCTGTTGAGCGGGGTGGCGGACACGCTGGATGGCCAGGTAGCGCGGAGCGGTGCCATGGTGACCCGTTTCGGCGCGTTCTACGATTCCACCCTGGACCGAGTGGGTGATGGCGCGACCTTCATCGGGATCGGAGCCTTCCTGCTCACCGCACCGGACGTGGCCTACCGGAACCTCGCGATCATCCTGTGCATGATCGCCATTTTGGGGTCGCTGCTGGTCTCCTATGCCCGAGCACGCGCGGAGGGGCTGGGGCTGGACTGCAAGGTGGGGATCGCGCAGCGGGCGGAGCGGATCCTACTCGTCGGTTTCGCATCCCTGCTGGCCGGCGCTGGTCCCCATGCACTGCTGCTGGAATCGATCGTGGCTCTGCTGGCGCTCGCCTCGTTGATCACGGTGGTGCAGCGCTTTGTGTATGTGTATCAGCATGCGGGCCGAGTGGACGAGGCTTTGCAGGAGGAAGAGCGGCTGCACGCTGAGACGGTCCAGCGGGTGGACGAGGTAAGGAAGATCAAGCGGCCGGCGCTGGACCCCCTGGCAAAAGGACACAGCAGTGGCTGAAGCGGCGGTCCGGCGAATCGCGCCGGCGGATGGCAAGCTCGGAGTGTTGTGCGTGGGACTGGGTGCGGTGGCAACGACGTTCATTGCGGGAGTGGAAAACGTCCGCAGGGGAGTGGCTCGGCCGATCGGGTCGGTGACCCAGATGGGCACCATCCGCCTGGGCAAGCGAACCGATAAGCGCGCGCCGCTGATCCGGGAATTCGTGCCGCTGGCGGCACTGGACGATCTGGTGTTCGGGGCCTGGGACCCGGTGCCCGACGACGCGTATACCGCGGCCCTCCATGCCGGCGTCCTGGACCGGCACGAGCACGTTGAGCCCATCGCCGGCTTCCTCAAGAACATCAAACCCATGCCCGCGGTCTTCGATCAGGCGTACGTCAAACGCCTCGAGGGCAAAAATGTGAAGCCGGGCAGCAGCAAGCGGGATCTGGCCGAGGCTCTGCGCAAGGACATCCGCGACTTCAAGACCAAGAACAAATGCAGCCGCCTGGTGATGATCTGGTGCGCCTCTACCGAGATCTTCATCAGTCCGGGTCCGGCGCATTGGACGCTGGAAGCGTTCGAGAAGGCGGTCGACGCGGACGATCCGACTATCGCGCCGTCCATGCTGTACGCCTACGCCGCCATGATGGAACGGGTGCCCTTCGCCAACGGCGCTCCCAACCTCACCTGCGATTTTCCAGCGATGGAGCAGCTGGCCAAGAGCAAAGGCGTGCCCATCGGAGGGAAGGATTTCAAGACCGGGCAGACCATGATCAAGACCGTGCTCTCGCCCATGTTCAAGGCCAGGATGCTGGGCGTGGCCGGATGGTATTCCACCAACATCCTGGGCAACCGGGATGGCGAGGTGCTGGACGATCCGGAGAGCTTCAAGACGAAGGAAGAGTCGAAGCTCGGCGTGCTGGAGTACATCCTTCAGCCGCAGATCTATCCCGAGCTGTACGGCAACATGTACCACAAGGTGCGGATCAACTACTACCCACCCCGGGGCGACAACAAGGAGGGCTGGGACAACATCGACATCTTCGGGTGGCTGGGCTACCCGATGCAGATCAAGGTCGATTTTCTCTGCCGGGATTCGATTCTGGCCGCGCCCCTGGTGCTCGATCTAGCCCTCTTCTTCGATCTTTCGCAGCGGGCCGGGCTTACCGGGATCCAGGAGTGGCTCTCCTTCTATTTCAAGAGCCCGCAGGTGGCGCCGGGACTTTACCCGGAACACGACCTCTTCATTCAGCAGCTCAAGCTCAAGAACACGCTTCGGTACCTGATGGGTGAGAAGCAGCTCACTCACCTGGGAATTGAGTACTACCTTGAGGATTGATATGAAGTATTTCCACCGCACTCACCTCTCTCCCGACGACGTTCTGGCCGGGGCCGCGCAGTTCTTCGGCGCCACGCTCGCGCCGGTAGAGGAGAGGCCCCGCCGACGTCAGTTTGCCGGTTCCATCGGCCGGATTGGCGTGTCGGTGCAGGCGGAAGGCGGCCACTACACCCTGGTCACGGTGGACACCGACCAGGTCGGCGAGAGCGAGGCCGACAAGCTGGCCAAGCGGTTCCTCACCCTGGTGCACACCCGCGCCGAACCGGGTCACCGTCCCATTGGGGCCTACTGATCTTTCCAACACGATTACTCAACATCCAGTGATGCCTAGGAGAATTGCCACGATGCTCGTCCCCCGCACGGTCTCGCGCCACGCTGCCCGGCTCCTGCTCCTCTTGCTGGCCGGGATATCGCTGCTCCCGGCCGCGCTCCCCGGACTGCTGGCCCAGGAGGCCCAGGGCGCCGAGCACCGGCCAGGGGGTGAGGTAAATCTCCGCTTGCCTGATCTGAATCAGGGAGACTTCCTCGGCTTCACCGGCCACCAGATTCTCCTGAGCGGTCTCGTGGTCTGCGTGCTGGGACTGCTCTTCGGGCTGATGAGCTATTCCCATGTCAAGAACCTGCCGGTCCACCGGTCCATGGCCGAGATCTCCGAGCTGATCTACGAGACATGTAAGGCGTACATGGTCCAGCAGGGCAAGCTGCTGCTGGTGCTGTTCGGGTTCATCGGCGCGGTCATCGTCGTCTACTTCCTGCTGACCGGGCTGGAGCTGCCGAAGATCCTGGTCATTCTCCTCTTCAGCATCATCGGCATGGGGGGGAGCTATGGGGTGGCCTGGTTCGGAATCCGGATCAACACCCTGGCCAACTCCAGGACAGCGTTTGCCGCACTGCGGGGTAAGGCGTGGCCGGTCTCCGAGATCCCGCTTCGCTCCGGCATGAGCGTGGGCATGATGCTCATCTCCGTCGAGCTGCTCTTCATGCTGGCGATCCTGCTCTTCATCCCTTCGGACGTCGCCGGAGCCTGCTTCCTCGGCTTTGCCATCGGGGAGTCGCTGGGCGCTGCGGCGCTGAGAATCGCGGGCGGCATCTTCACCAAGATCGCCGACATCGGGTCCGACCTGATGAAGGTGGTGTTCAAGATCAAGGAAGACGATGCCCGGAACCCCGGCGTCATTGCCGACTGCACCGGCGACAATGCCGGGGACTCGGTAGGGCCCACCGCCGACGGCTTCGAGACCTACGGCGTCACTGGAGTGGCGCTGATCTCGTTCATCGTGCTCGCGGTGGCGGACTCCTCCATCCAGGCCCAGCTGCTGGTGTGGATCTTCCTGATGCGGGTGATGATGGTGCTGGCTTCCGGCTTCTCGTACCTGATCAGCAACAGCATGTCGCGGGCGCGGTACAGTGGTGGGGCCCGGTTCAACTTCGAGACTCCGCTCACCCAGCTGGTCTGGATGACGTCGTTGATCTCGATCGCCCTTACCTACGTGCTCTCCTACGTGATCGTCCCGCACCTGGGCGGCAACCCGGATCTGTGGTGGCAGCTCTCCACGGTGATCAGCTGCGGTACGCTGGCCGGAGCCATCATCCCCGAGCTGGTAAAGGTCTTTACCTCGACCGAGTCACGGCACGTGCGTGAAGTCGTCACCTCGTCGCGAGAGGGCGGTGCATCGCTCAACATCCTCTCGGGATTCGTGGCGGGCAACTTCTCCGCCTACTGGCTGGGCATCACCATCATGGGCCTGATGGCCATCGCCTACGGGGTAAGCACGCTCGGCCTGGGCGATCTGATGAAGGCGCCGGCCATCTTCGCCTTTGGTCTGGTGGCGTTCGGGTTCCTGGGCATGGGTCCAGTCACGATCGCGGTGGACAGCTATGGCCCGGTGACGGACAACGCCCAGTCCATTTACGAGCTCTCCCTGATCGAGCAGGTGCCCGGGGTCAAGCAGGATATCAAGCGGGACTTCGGGTTCGATCTCAACTTCGAGTCGGCCAAGGAGCTGCTGGAGGAAAACGACGGGGCAGGGAACACCTTCAAGGCCACGGCCAAGCCGGTGCTCATCGGCACCGCGGTGGTGGGCGCAACCACTATGATCTTCTCGATCATCATGGCGCTGACCCACGGCCTGACCGGCGGGATGGAGAATCTCTCTATCCTGCACCCGCCCTTCCTACTCGGCCTGATCACGGGCGGAGCGGTGATCTACTGGTTCACCGGCGCGTCAACCCAGGCGGTGACCACGGGGGCTTATCGGGCGGTGGAGTTCATCAAGGCGAACATCCGACTGGAAGGCGTCACCAAGGCGTCGGTGGAGGACAGCCGTCGGGTGGTGGAGATCTGCACCCAGTACGCCCAGAAGGGGATGTTCAACATCTTCCTCGGAGTCTTCTTCTCGACGCTGGCCTTTGCCTTCATCGAGCCGTTCTTCTTCATCGGCTACCTGATCTCGATCGCCATGTTCGGGCTGTTTCAGGCCATCTTTATGGCCAATGCCGGCGGCGCGTGGGACAACGCGAAGAAGATCGTGGAGACCGAGCTCAAGATGAAAGGCACTCCACTGCACGACGCTTCTATCGTGGGCGACACGGTGGGCGATCCCTTCAAGGACACCTCGTCGGTGGCCATGAATCCGGTGATCAAGTTCACTACCTTGTTTGGCCTGCTCGCTGTCGAGCTCGGGGTGTACCTGGCCAGTGGTGGGAACGGTACGCTCAGCCGGGTGCTGGCCGTGGCATTCTTCGTGGCCGCCCTGTTGTTCATCTAT
>JBJMPB010000588.1:0-5511 GCA_045803455.1 Gemmatimonadales bacterium
CGGGCGTGTTAGCGGCGGCAATGAAGGCGTGAGACAGAGACCTGGCCCTGTCTGCCGGCGAGTGGTATCGTAGGCAAACCACGGTAAGGATCCGGGTTTGCCAGATCTGCAGGGCCAGCTCACTGTCACCCTCCAAGGGCAGTATGCCATCCAGCGCGAGATCGGCCACGGCGGAATGGCGGTGGTCTATCTCGCGCGCGATCTGAAGCACGACCGCGATGTCGCATTGAAGGTGCTGCATCCCCATCTGGCCGAGCTCCTGGGTCGAGAGCGGTTTCTCCGGGAGATCCGGGTGGCGGCCCAGTTGCATCATCCCCATCTTCTGCCGCTCTACGACTCCGGCGATGCCGACGGCTCCCTTTACTACGTGGTGCCCTACGTAGAAGGCGGATCCTTACGCGACCGGCTAAGCCGGGAGCCTCCACTGGACGCGCAAACCGCGCTGCAGATCACGCGCGAGGTAGCCGAGGCGCTGGACTACGCCCACCGGCATAAGGTGATCCATCGCGATATCAAGCCCGACAACATTCTGCTCGACGAGGGACACGCGGTGATCGCCGATTTCGGAGTTGCCCGTGCGATCACCGAGGCGGTCGATACCCAGCTTACCGAGACCGGCCTTCTCGTGGGCACCCCCGAGTACATGAGTCCGGAGGAGGTAGCCGAGGAACCGGTCGACGGGAGAAGCGACATCTACGGCCTCGCGTGCGTGCTGTTCGAGCTGCTGAGCGGCAAGACGCCCTTTTCGGGAAAGAACCCTTTAGCAATGCTCGCGAGACGGTTGACCGAGACGGCACCCCGGCTCAAAGATCGCGGCATTGCCGCGCCACCTCGGCTGGAGCAAGCCCTGGCCTGTGCCCTCGCCCGCTCTCCGGAGGAGCGGTTTTCGACTGCGGGGGAGTTCGCCCAGGAGCTCGCCGCGGTGGCAGGTGAGGTCACCTCGCCCCTGGGGCGCGCAAGCAATGGGCTCTCATCTCCGGGTAGCTGGGTCTCTGCGCCGCCCGAGCGCCACGCCATTGCCGTTCTGCCCTTCATCAATCTCAGTGGGAGTCGAGAGAACGACTACTTCGGTGACGGAATGACCGAGGAGATCATCAACGCCCTGATGCAGGTCAAAGGTTTGCGGGTCGCGGCGCGGACCTCATGCTTTGCGTTCAGAGGCAGGGACCTCGACGCTCAGACTATCGCCCGCGGCCTGAAGGTGAACAGCCTGGTCGAGGGAAGCATCCGTAAGGCGGGAAACCGTATTCGCCTGACCGCCCAGCTGGTCGATGCGGCAGACGGTTACCAGCGCTGGTCCCAGACCTACGAGAGGACCATGGACGATGTTTTCGCCTTACAGGAAGAGCTGGCCCGGGCCATCGTGCGTGAGCTCCCGCTCGGGATCGCTGAACCGACGGACAGCAGACTGGTCAAGCCCGCCACGGAAAACCTGGAGGCCTATACCCTGTACATGAGGGGGCGCTACTTCGCGAATAAGCGGACCCCCGACGGGCTTCGGTCGGCCACCGACTACTTCGAGCAGGCGATCGCGATGGACCCGTCCTCCGGGCCGGCGTACAGCGGGCTTGCCGCCTGCCTCTCGCTTCGGGGATTCGAGGAATTTGGCGACCTGCCACCATGCGAGGCGATGCCGAAGGCGAAAGCGGCGGCACTCAGGACAATAGAGATCGACCCGACGAGCACGGAAGCTCATCTCTGGCTCGGTGTGGTCGCCATGTTGTTCGACTGGAACCGGGAAGCCGCCGAGGGACAATTGAGGATAGCAGCGGAGTCAGGGCTGAACCCCATTGCGCAGCTCTGGTACGCGGTTTTCCTGGCGAGCGGGAAGAGGTACGAGGAGAGCATCGCAGTGGTCCTGCGGGCCCAGGCGCTCGATCCGCTCTCCTTACCGGTTCACCAGACAGTGGCCCGCTGTTACGCCTGGGCCGGGGAGTACGAGAAGGCTCTGAACCAACTTCGGACGACACAGCAGATGGAGCCGCACCATCCTTTGACCTACACCTGGTTCGCACGTGTGTTTCTGGGGATGGGTCGGCTTCAGGACGCATTGACCCAGGTACAAAAGGGGATGGAGGTTGCCGGCCGGCTACCGCTGCTGCTCCAACTAGCCGGCTGCGCTCTCGGCCGGCTGGGCAAGCACCGGGAGGCCGGTCAGATCCTCCTGGAGCTGCAGCAGCTGTCAAGTCGGCAATACATATCGCCGACTTACCAGGCCTATGTCCTGGGCGCCATGGGCGAGATGGACGAGGCCTTTCAAATGTTCGACCGCGCGGTAGAGCAACGAAGCGGGCTCCTGGCGTTGGCCCATGTCACCCACGAGAGCGCCGTCCCTGCCGTGAGGTCCGATCCGCGATTCGCCGCGTTGTTGAAGAAGGTTGGGCTCGACGCCCTCGGCAATAAGACGTGACCAGCGCCGCAGACCGGTTGGGCGCCGCTCTGAGCGGCCGGTACGTCATCGAGCGTGAGCTCGGCCGGGGCGGCATGGCCACGGTGTATCTCGCGCGCGACCTTCGGCACCGCCGCAATGTCGCACTCAAGGTGCTCCACCCCGAGCTCTCGGCAGTGCTCGGCTCCGAGCGCTTCCTGAAGGAAATCGAGCTCACCGCCAACCTGCAGCACCCTCACGTCCTTCCGCTTTTCGATTCCGGTGAAGTCGAGGGCCTGCTCTACTATGTCATGCCATTCGTGGATGGCGAGACACTCCGGCGCCGGCTCGAGCGAGAGCAGCAGCTGCCGGTGGCCGAAGCGGTGCGCATCACCTGCGAGGTAGCGGATGCGCTGCAGTATGCGCACAAGCATGGTGTGGTACATCGCGACATAAAACCGGAAAACATCCTGCTCCACGATGGCCGCCCGCTGGTCGCCGATTTCGGGATCGCCCTGGCGGTGCAGCAGGCCGGCGGCAACCGGATGACCCAGACGGGGCTCTCGCTGGGAACCCCGCACTACATGGCGCCGGAACAGGCCACCGGTGAGCGAACCGTCGACCACCGAGCCGACATCTACGCGCTTGGTGCGGTGACCTATGAGATGCTGGCAGGCGAGCCCCCGTTTACCGGCCCGAATGCGCAAGCCATCATCGCCAGGATGCTCACCGAGGATCCGCCCGGGCTTACCGCGCATCGGCGGAGCATCCCGGACCAGGTCGAGGCAGCGGTGCTCACGGCACTGGAGAAGCTGCCGGCGGACCGGTTCGCCAGCGCCGCCGATTTCGCAGCCGCGCTCACCGCCGACGGGTCCCGTCCTCTCAGCAGGCCCGGGGCAAGGACGTCCAGTGCTGCCCCCGGCCGCTGGCGAGTCTTTGCCCTCGGCGCCACTGCCCTGGCAGTTGCAGCCACAGGAATCGCCCTGTGGAACTGGAAGACCAGCTCCCGCGCGGTTCCCCCCGTCATCCGGCGCGCCGAGTTCACCATGGCCGGTCAGTTCGAGGTTGGTGGCGCCCAGGTCGCCGCATCGGCCGACGGGCGTACCATCGCCACGACCGATGGGGGACAACTGGTGGTGCGCCGGGTCGACCGGCTGGAGCTCATCACGGTGCCTGGCAGCGTGGGAGCGATCGAGCCCTTTCTGTCGGCGGACGGCAGCCACATCGGCTTTCATCGGCGAGGAGAACTGGTGCTGCAGCGGCTCGACGGCGGTGAGGCAGTGACGATGCCATTCGTCAGCGGTCGCTTTCCGGCAGACGGCGGTGACGGCAGCGTGGTCGCCATAGACAGCGCCGGCCTCGTGCTCCTGCAGCCACAATCATCCCGGCGCGAGCTTCTCGTCCCAGCGCCGCACGGGGTGGAGTTCCTCCAGCCCCAAATGCTACCTGATGGACGTCACGTCCTGTTCAGCTCGATGAGGGGATCGCCCACGCGCGCACGTATCCTCTCCGTGGACCTGCGGTCCCGTCAGGTGGATACCCTGTTGGACGAGAGCGGCCTGCGCCCACAGTTCGCCGATGGTCGGCTCTATTTCATCCGCCCGGACGGAACCCTGCAGGCGATCGATTTCGATCCGGTGAAGGCGCGCACTCGCGGCACGGTCGTGCCGACCGGGGACGTGACCCTCATCGCCCGCACCGGCCGTGTGGCGTTCGCCGCGGGTGCGGGGCTCCTGGTCTCCGCCCAGCGGCCGGATAACCGGGTCGTGATTCTGTCGCGCGATGGCCGTCGCGAGGTGCTGACCACCGAGTTGGGCACCTTTCATAATCCGCGAGTCTCTCCCGATGGCCGACGCATCGTGCTCGATCGAAACGTCGGCGGCCGGCAAGGACGGGACGTGTGGGTCCTCGACCGTACCACCCGCGGGTTGAGCCGCATCACCTATAAGGGCGATGCTCACGACCCAGTTTGGACCCCCGATGGGCATCACGTCACTTATTTATCGCTCGGAACTTCCGAAGGGCCGGTTTTCACCGCGTCGGCAGACGGGGATGCGGGCGAGCGTCACATGACGATCACCGGCCTGGTCCACCCGGGCGTGTGGCTTCCCGACGGACGGCGCTACCTGGCCGGTTATGGGGAAATCGAGAATGGACCGAGCGACATTGTCATACTGAATGCCGACGGGGGCCCGCCCGACCCGGTGGTCACGTCGCCCTACGAGGAGCACTCACCTGCCCTGTCGCCGGATGGCCGCCTGATGGCATACATGAGCGACGAGACCGGTCTCAGGCAGGTGTACGTGCGCGGACTCAGCCGGCAGGGAGGCCGCACCCTGGTTTCCGAGGGCCCCGGAGAGGAGCCGGTATGGAGCCGCGATGGCCGGCGCCTCTACTATGTCGAGCATCAGGGCGCGGCGTCGCGGCTGCTCGCCGCGGGCATCGACCCGGCCAAGCCAGGCGCACCGCCGCGGGTGGCCTCGCGGCAGATTGTCATCGACCCGCTCCGCTACGATCCGGTCAGCAACCATGCGAACTGGGACGTGACACCCGATGGCCGTTTCGTCTTCATCGAGCCGCTCTCGGGCGGCCGATTAATGATGGTCTTCGATTGGAGGCCGACAGGGCGGTAGGGCTCGCGCTACCCCCCCGCCACCGCGATCACCACGGTTATCTCGTCGCCCTCGGTCACCGGCGCCTCGAACCCGCCGAGGAACCGGGTGTCCCGATCGTTCAGATAAAACCCGACGAAGGGATAGGGCCCGCCGTGCTCGTCCTTGAGCCGAGGCGCCAGCCGAGGAAACCGGTCGGCTACCTGGGCCACCACCTCTCCCACCGTCGCTCCGTCGGCCTCCAGCGTGCTCTGGCCGTCGGTCAGCCGGCTCAAAATCGTAGGAAGACTGAATGTCACTGGCATGGTTCGATCTCCTCAGGTTGAATGCGTCTGCTCCACCAGCGCCGTCAATTCCTTCAGCCTCGGCGCGATGGTCGGCAGGTCGCGAATGGTGTCGCCCACGACGTCCACGGTCTTGAGTCCATTTCCGGTTATGCAGAGCACCAGCTCGTCCTCCGCCTTCAGGCGACCACTCTCCGCCAGCGCCAGCGCCGCCGCGACGGTCACCCCGCCCGCAGTCTCGGTGAAC
>JBJMPB010000666.1:0-2851 GCA_045803455.1 Gemmatimonadales bacterium
CTTCTGGGAGTGCTGAACGCTCAGGCGGGGGCCTACAAGATCCGGGGCACCGCTATTGCCTTCGAGGATCCGAGGGCAAGTCAGGCTTATGGTGCGTTGCGCCGGAAGATCAAAGAGCAGATCGACGCGGCCGTCACGGCCGGTGGTGCCACGTCTCCGGGTGTGACCGGTCTCCTGCTGCAGGCGATCGGAACCACCTCGTTACCGCGGGAGACCTGAACCGGAAAGCTCGTCCCGTAGCACCCTGCCAGGTATGTCACGCATCGCCCGCTCGGCCAGCTCCCGCTCGCCTCGGGCGATAAGTGTTTGTGCCGCTTCTTGGGGAGAGACGCCCCGACGGCGGTTGCCATGGTGGTCGGTTGCCAGGAGATCCACCAGGCCCGCGGCGACCATCTGCCAGGCCAGCTGCTCCGAGCCTGGACTCGAGCCCTGATAGTGGCCGGTCAGGCTGCCCACGTTGACCTGCAGCAAGGCTCCCATCTCCTGCCATGAGCGCATCACGTCGAGCGGCTCTTGCCCCGGCAGATAACGGTATCGCTCCGGATGAGCGATCACGATGTGCCGACCGGCATCGGCCGCTTCTCGCACTACATCATTGTGGTTGCCCTGCAGGTCAAAGCCGAACTCTACCAGCAGTGATCTCCCGGGAAGTCCCACACCATACCGCCGAACCACCCGGCGAAGCGCAGCGGCGTCGGGCGCCAATATTTCCTGACCCAGCCAGAGCTCAGGCAGGTCGGCCCGGCCGCTGGCGGCGGTGGCGAGCTCGTCGAAAGCTCGTCGCTGGCGCGCCAGCTCGCGGTCCACGTCAGCGGAGGTGCCCAGGTAGGGCAGGAGCAAGTGGGGTGTGGTCACAACGGATTGCACACCCTCGCGGTACAGTCCGGCCAGCGACTCCAGCGACTCGGCCACCGTACGGGTGCCGTCATCGACGCCGGGCACCAGATGGCTGTGCAGGTCGATGATGGGGAACGCGGGTTGGCTCTGATCGGTCATGCAGCGAGTCTAAGGCAACGATCGGGCCAGCTACAAGGTGGTCCGGCCGAAGGAGGACGTGTAGTCTTCAGCACGCCACCACATCAGCGGAGTCTTACGTGAGCACGGCTCGACGCACCCACGGGTTTCGCGAATCGGTTATCAGGGGTATGACCCGGCTTGCCCGGGAACACCGGTCCATCAATCTGGCTCAGGGGTTTCCCAACTTTCCGGCCCCGGAGCTCTTGAAGGAAGCGGCGAAGCGGGCGATTCAGGACGACATCAATCAGTATGCGATTACCTGGGGTGCTCAGCGCCTCCGCGAAGCGCTGGCCCGGAAGTACCACCATTGGTATGCAATGGAGGTAGATCCGGAGCGCGAAATCACGGTAACCTGCGGCGCAACTGAAGCGATGATTTCCGTTCTGCTGGCGCTGGTGAATCCCGGCGATGAAGTCATCGTGTTCGAACCGTTCTATGAAAATTACGGGCCGGACACTATTCTGGCCGATGCAAGGCCGGTGTACGTCCCGCTCGAGCCCGGACGCCCGCTGGACCTCGACCGCCTGGCTGCAGCGTTCTCTGCTAAGACCCGAGCCATCATCATCAACACTCCGAGCAATCCGGCAGGCAGAGTACTGACCCGAGCGGAGCTGGAGGCCGTCGGAGAGCTGTGCATTCGACACGATGCCATCGCGATTACCGATGAGATCTACGAGCATATCCGGTTCGAGGGAGATCACATCCCCATCGCAACGCTGCCGGAGATGCGAAACAGAACGGTCACCATCAGTGGGGCTTCGAAGACCTTCAGCGTAACCGGGTGGAGGGTGGGTTGGATCATCGCTCCGCTGGAGATGACCGACGCGATCCGCAAGGTGCACGATTTCCTGACCGTAGGCGCGCCGGCCCCACTGCAGGAAGGAGTGGCGGTGGCTCTCGAGGAACTGGGACGCGAGTTCTACGACGGACTGGCCCAGAGCTACCGAGCTCGCCGAGACCTGCTGCACTCCGCACTCGTGGAGACGGGCTTCCGTTGTACTCCGCCGGAAGGGGCGTACTACATCCTCTCGGATTTTTCCGGACTGCGCGACCTGGTACCTTCGAATCCCCAGCTCGACGACACAGGGTTCGCGGTGTGGCTCTCCCGGGAGATCGGCGTGACGCCAGTGCCCGGCTCGAGCTTCTTCCGTCAGGGGGGAGGCCAGAGCACTGTGCGGTTCGTGTTCTGTAAGACCGACGATGTTCTCCTCGAGGCCACCCGGCGGCTCCGCACGCTTCCTTCCCGGACTGGTGCCTCGGCGGATCGCCCGCTCGAGCCCGCCACCCGCAGCGGACTGCAGCGCTGACGGCCGGCTCCGTGCCTGAATCGACCCGACCACTGGCCCTGGTCACCGGAGCGTCCGCCGGGATCGGCCAGGAATTCTGCCGGCAGCTGGCCGCTGCCGGCTACGACCTGATGGTTGTCGCCCGGGATGCGGGTCGGCTGGAGGCCTTGCGGCGCGAGCTGGAGCAGCAGGCGATATCGGTGGACGTTTTTCCGGCGGATCTCACGCGGGACGACGACCTGACGCGGCTGGTGGGATTGGTCGCTGCCTCGCCGAGGCTCGAGCTGCTGGTGAATAACGCCGGGTTCGGCAGTCGGGGTACGCTGGCGGATGCAAGCCCATCGCAGCAGGAGGCAATGCTTCGCCTGCATGCCATCGCTCCGATGCGGCTGAGTCAGGCCGTGCTGCCGGTGCTGCTCCAGCGAGGCCGGGGAGCGATCATCAACGTTTCCTCCGTGGCATCCTTCGCGTACTCGGCCGGAAACGTCAACTACTGCGCCACCAAAGCATATCTCACCAACTTCAGCGAAGGACTGGCCGCGGAGCTC
>JBJMPB010000009.1:0-5698 GCA_045803455.1 Gemmatimonadales bacterium
GGCTGCGGCAGGTGATTGATGAAGCGCACCGTAATCCTGGAGTTTCGCGCGACCTCGAGCAGTGGACCGGGATGCTGCCGGTTGAACCCAAACATGATGTAGGTTCGGCCCCGGATGGTCCGCTGGACGACGTCCGCTTCCAGGCGCAGGGTGTCTCCGTCGTTCAACTTGATCAGCTCTCGCGGTTGGGCCGGCTCAGCCGGGCCGGCAGGAAGCCATCCGGTTATAGTGGGTCGCAACGCCATTTCGGCGGGGAGCATTGTAATGCCCGGCGGCATTGGAACCGTAGTCCAGCCGAATTGATCCGGTATCGAAGCGGGATCGTGGTGCGGTGAGCCCTGGGCGGAATCCTCTCCGGTTGCGGGCCCGGTCATCGAGCCCAGCGTCAATTGAAGCAGGTCCGGCGGGAAGAGCCGAGTGGCCGGGGACTGCGCCCGGAGCACTATTCGGGGCCCTGGCCGCTGCGGGCGTCGGCTTCGCTCTGCCGTAACCAGAAACGTGAACTTCTCGAGGTCGACGACTCCCAGCCTTGTCCGGCCATTGTTCACCACACCCTGTCTCACGATCGAGTCCATGTCGGGTGTCGCAACCCAGGCCACGTAAGCGGTGAAGTCCCCGAGTGATGAGGGTGTGGGCAACCCTGCTGCCGAGAGGATCAGCTGAAACCGGATGCGTCCATCGGGCGCGACGGCGGTGGTAAATGGACCGGGGATATGACCTAACTCGAGACGACCGGACGCGCCGCTGAATCCAGGCGCGGCCACCAGCTCCATACAGTAGAGGTCCCGGCTCGGACTATCAGGAGATGATGCAGCATCGCAGGGCCGAGTCTGCGCCAGTGCTGGACCGGTCCCCAGGATGAGAGCGAAGGGAAGCACGCGAAAACCAGAGAGCGTCATGGGCCATCAATTTACGTCAGCCGAACGGAGTCGGGCCTCAGGGTGGGAGCTTAGATTCCGGGATCCATGAGCGACGTCCCTCAAAAGCTCGCGGCAGCCTTAGCCGATCGCTACGTCCTGGAGCAAGAGGTGGGGGCTGGCGGCATGGCGACCGTTTACCGGGCCCGCGACCTCCGCCACAAGCGCTCGGTAGCGTTGAAGGTCATTCGGCCCGAGCTGAGCGGTCCCGCCGGAGTTGCTCGATTTCTCCAGGAGATCGAGCTCGCCGCCAACCTGCAGCACCCCCACATCCTCCCCGTCTTCGATTCGGGTGTGGTCGACCTGGGCGACGGCAGCCCGATGCCCTACTTCGTCATGCCCTTCGTCGAGGGGGAGACGCTGCGGCAACGGCTGCAGAGAGACAACCGTCTGCCGATCGACCTCGCCGTCACCATCGCGGGTGAGGTGGCCGATGCTCTGGCCTACGCCCACGCTCACGGTGTCGTGCACCGGGACGTCAAGCCGGAGAACATTCTCCTGACCGGCGGTCATGCTGTGGTGGCCGACTTCGGAGTGGCCAAGGCTATCCAGGTCGGAGTTTCGCCCGAAAAAGCCGAGGAGTCTTCCCGGCTCACCCGGGCGGGTATTGCGATCGGCACCCCGCTGTACATGAGCCCGGAGCAGGCCAGCGCCGAAGAGGCCATCGACGCCCGCAGCGATCAGTACAGTCTGGGCTGCGTGCTGTATGAAATGCTCGCCGGCGAGCCTCCCTTTACCGGCCCAACCAATCAGTCGGTGATTGCCAAGACGCTCAGCGCCCCGCGCCCGCACGTCGGCCGGGTCCGCTCGGAGGTTCCTCCCGAATTGGAGCAGGTGGTGCTTCGGGCAATGGCGCTCGAACCGGTCGATCGGTATCCCGATATGCCGATGTTCGGGGCGGCGCTACGCCGCGCTGGGAGCGCGCCCACGGCGGGCGCCCGCCGCCGGAGCTATGTCGTGGCCGCCCTGGCTCTGCTCGGCGCTGCCGGCGCCGGCGGCTGGCTTGCCACCCACTCCCCTCGGCGTACCGTGGCGCCCGCGGCGGAGACCTTGGCCGTGCTGCCTTTCCACGCCTCCGGGCCCGGGGTCGAGTTCCTGGGTGAAGGCATGATGGATCTCCTGGCCACCAACCTGCGGGGCGTCGGCGGGATCAACACCGTGGATCCCCGGGTGGTGCTGCGGAAGTGGGGAAGCTCCCAGAGCGCGAGCCCGGACGATCTCTCTCATGCGCTTGCGGTAGGGCGTGATCTCCACGCTGGTTCGGTGCTGCTGGGCAGTGCCGTGAGCACCGGCGGGCGGGTCCGGTTGGCGGCCGATATCTACAGCATCGAAGGCGAGCAGCTGGGCCGGGCCCAGGTGGATGGTCCCGCCGACAGTGTGTTGGGCGTGGTGGACCGCCTCAGTCTGGCGTTGCTGCGCGATGTCTGGCGCTCCAAGGAGCCGATTCCCAATCTCCGGCTCGCGTCACTTACCACCGACTCGCTCCAGGCCCTTCGGGCATATCTGGAAGGCGAGCGGCTCTACCGGCGGCTCGACTGGGATTCCGCGCTGGTGGCGTACACTCGGGCCATAGAGACTGATTCGACCTTTGCTCTTGCCCATCTTCGGCGGGCGCAGGCCTTCGGCTGGACCGGCGGCTACGGCAGTAAGGAGGCCCATCAATCGGTTGCTTCCGCCGTCCGCTTTGCCCGCCGGCTGCCGGAGCGAGACCGGCGGCTCCTCGTTGGATACCGCCTGTTCGACGAAGGAAAACCATTCGCCATCGACTCCATGCGGGCGTTTCTCAGGACCTATCCAGACGATGTCGAAGGCTGGTATGAGTTGGGCGAATCGATGTTTCACCTGCAGGCATTTCGGCCCACACCACCCGACTCCATCACGGCCATCTTCGATAGCGTGCTGCGCCGGGATTCGACGCTGTTTCCGGCGCTGATCCACCCTCTCGACCTGGCCCTCATGTACCGCAACCGGGCCGCGTACGACCGCTATTTCCCCCGGTTCGCGCGCACTGCTCCGCCCGGCCAGGTTGGTGCGGTTCGCACTGCCGCTGCCACCCTCTGGGGGCCGGTCCCGAGCGACAGCGCCATGACCGCTGCCATGCAGGCGCAGCCCTTCTGGGTTATCGAGGCCGCGTTCTCCAGTTATCAGTCAGACCAGGCAACCTCGGACTCGGTGCTACGCGTCTTCACCCGGCCGCAGAACGTCTCACCTTCAACACCGGTCCTTCTATCCCGGAGCCTTGCGGTGCGGTCCCAGGTGCTCGCGGGCACCGGCCGCTGGAAGGAAGCCCGGATGCTGCTGGACTCGTTGCGCCCGTTGGATCCGGGTAAGGCGAGCGGCAGTACCGCGTGGGCCGTGGTGCTGGGACTGGCTCCTCCGTCGGTGGCGCCAGTGCTCGATTCGGTGGTACGTGCCATGCCGCCGAGCCCCGAGGCCGACTACGCGCACGGCATGGTGGACGTGCTACAGGGACGGGTGGGAGAAGGGCGCCGGATCCTCGCCCGCGCGCTGGAAAATCGAGATTCTGCCTCGATCCGCGAGCCGATCCGCGGGTTGATCGTGGCGGGAGATGGCTGGGCCCAGCTGCTTCAAGGGGATTCGGTCGGTGGCATCCGGCGGATGCGCGCTGGTCTCGATCTTTCGGCGTCGCCCAATGAGGAGACGGCGTTTCCCCGTCTGCAGCTGGCGTTGAGCCTGGCCAGCCGTGCCGACACCAGGGCCGAAGGTATTCGATGGCTCACTTACGGCTTTGACATGTTGCCGCTGTACAAGCCACTGACTCTGCTTGCGCTGGGTCACGCCTACGAGGCGGCCAGCGTTCCCGACTCCGCCAAGCAGGCGTACAGCCGGTTCATCAAGTTGTGGGACAAGGCAGACCCGGAGCTGCAGGGCAGGGTACGAGAAGCCAGAAGCGCCCTGGAGGAGCTCAATCGGGAGCAGCCACGTTAAGCGCCGCCTCGGCCGCGCGGTCCCGCCGCCCTTCTGCATTGTACACAGCCGCCACTCGCCCGCCGGTCTCCACCACACCGAAGAATCGATAGCGCGGCACCTCGCCGACCACCTTGGGAACCGGCGCACGTAGCTGCCACCGTACCGGAACCCAGGCTCCGTCGGGGAGTCGGCCAAACTGGATCTCCCCTCCCGCGCTTCCCGACGGGGCCCACCTCGGCCGGGCTGGGAACTGGAAATGGAGTGCATGAAGCGTGAGGGAGCGTCGGTCGAATTCGAGCGAGCCTTGGAGCGCGGCAGCACCGTGAGTGCCTTTGGCGGGCTTGAACCGGGCGACAACGGAGCTGCTGTCACCCCGATCCGACGTCTCCACCGAGATACAGTGGCTTCCCAGAAACCAGTCCGTGAATAAAACCCGGGCGTCTGGACCGAAGTACGTGGGCCCGTTCTCAGGCCGATCGTTCATGGGGCTCGGCGCCGGCCAATCACCCTGCACAAACCCGGTCTTGCGGAGGCTGTCGGGATCGGCGCTTTGGATCGGCCAGCCGGTCAGTCGATCCTGGACCACGACGGAATCCTCCGGAGGTCCAACTACAGGTACCACGCGTCGGTAGGTCTCGGTTTCGTAGCTCCGCTTTCCCCTACTTATCTCCGCCTCGGCGAGGGCCAAAGAAGTCTGGGCCGCCTGCAACAGGTTAGCCCCCAGGGTGGCATCACCCAGGGTTACCGCGCAGTTCGGTCGCCGGGCAGAGGCGCTCAGCTCGCGCAGCTCGAAGGGCTGGTCGGGCACCCGCAGTGTCCGTTGTGAGGTTTGATTGCCGGTCAGGTCGAAGGTGGGCGTTTCCCAGCCACGCTGGCCGATCTGCTGAACTCGAAGACGATAGCGACCCGGTTGAGGCGCCCGGAGCTCAAAGCCACCGGTGGCGCTGGTAACAGTTCGTGCCTGCTCCCGCCCGCGGTCATCCAGGAGGACGATCAGCGCCTCGAGCAGGGGAGACCCTCCCACCTCGCGCACCGCGCGGCCGAGCACCTGCTGGGCTGCCAGATTGTGGGTAGTGAGGAGGACCGCAAGGGTTCCGCCCCAGCGGCGGAGTTGCTTCATCATCCGGAAAATGTCACGTATCTTGATCGAGTGGCAGAGCCGAAGCGTTCCAAGGCCGCGGGAGAAACCAAGCCTCGTCGCAGAAAGAAGGCGGCGGCGGAGCCGCGCTCGCGAGGCATTCCGCCGGACGCCATAAATTCGGGAGCTCCTCCCGCGGCGCTCACCCGGCTGGCCGAGGCGGTTCAGGCCGATGGCGGCACCGTGCTCGCCCCCTACAAGGATCCGCTCGGAGGAAATTGGCAGCTCTTTGCCGCGCTGCCAATTGATCTGGTGGAGCCCACTCCGTATCAACGCGATCTCTCGAAACCTCACGTCGAGCGGCTCTCCGCTGCCATGGATCGCCTGGGGCGCTACCTGGATCCTATGATCGTGGTGCGTGGCAGCACTGGAGGAGAAGAGGAAGACGCGAAGCATCCCTACTGGACGCCCAACGGTAATCACCGGCTGGCCGCGCTGAAGCGGCTGGGGGCCCGGGCAGTGGTCGCCATCGTAGTCCCCGATGTTGAAGTCGCCCACCGGATTCTGCTGCTCAACACCGAAAAGGCCCATAATCTGCGTGAGCGCTCTCTGGAAGTGATTCGGTTGGCCGAGCTGCTGTCCCGGACCGAGAGCCGGCCCGAGCGAGACTTTGAGATCGAGTTCGAAGAGCCGGCCCTGCTCACCATCGGCTTGTGCTATCAGGAGAACGGCAGATTCGCCGGCGGGGCCTATCATCCAGTGCTTCGCCGCG
>JBJMPB010000033.1:0-5362 GCA_045803455.1 Gemmatimonadales bacterium
GATTGCGTCGGTTGCCAGCGTCACCTTCAACTGCTCGGACTCGAACCACCGATCGAGAATTGGCGTGGCCGCTCCGGTCAGGATCTCGATCGCTTTCTGGCCATCCCTGCCCAGACGAGCGAAGCTCATCCCCAGCTTGGCCAGCTTGGCCAGATTGCCGGGCCGAAAAGACCATGGATTCGGAGGGGTCTGCGTCAGTGTGGGCTCGATAAACGCAGCCACCCGCTCCAGCATGGCCTCATACTTGGGCAAAGCGTCGGCGTCTTTGGTAGAGAACTTGGAGACCTCGCTGTGGGTCTGCGCCTTGTTCGGACCCAGCAGCAGTGAACGGCCATCGGGAAATGGGGTGAATGACGAGGGATTACGGGGAAGCATCTTGAAGCCGTGCCGCTTCAGCTCGAGGTCCCGGATGATCTCGGGCCTAAGCAGGCTGTTCACGTATGCAGCGGTAGATACCTTGAAGCCGGGCCACAGCTCCTCGGTAACGCAGGCGCCACCCAGGACCTCTCGCCGTTCGAGCACCAGAACGTCGGCGCCGGTGCCGGCGATGTAGGCGGCGGTGACCAGACCGTTGTGGCCACCGCCGATCACGATGAGGTCGTACGTTTGGGTCATAGCCGCCGATCGGTTATCGGGCGAGCAGGATTTCAGTTCTGGCGTACACGTAACGGCCGTTATACCCGAAGGGCGAAGCGACCGCCCAGGGGAACGTATACCCGTTGTTGTTATCCAGGTCCTGCATCTTCGAGGGGTAAGTGTCGAACAAGTTCCTGGCCCCAACGGAGATGTTTACCTGGTCGAAGCGATAGCCCACCTCGGCGTCAAAAAGCGTCCTGGGATCGAAGGTATCCGCCGCGACTCCACCGAACTCGGCTGACCGTCCCGAGCCATAGTACAACACCCGGCCCAGCGCATGGAAACGGCCTTGCGACCACGTGGGGGTGAAGGTCGCACGCCAATCGGGACGTTCTTCGGTGATGGCCAAGGTGGTGATCAGATCCAGCGAGCCGGTAAACGAGGTCCCCGTCCCCTCCAGAATGGGGGGCAGACCTTCGACGTGCGTGAGCTCGTTCTTGGTGTAGTTGACCGCGGCGTTCAAGTCGAGAGTGCCGTTCCCTGCCGGCAGTCTCAGATCCGCGGTGAGGTCCACCCCTCTGGTTCTGGTGTCCACCGCGTTGGTGGGGAACTGCACGCCCCCAATGGTGGTGAGCCCGGAGTCGGCCAGAATTCGAGCCACCACGCTGTCGTCCGCGTAGGTGGCACCGAGCAGAATACGATCGTTGATCTGGATGTGGAAAACGTCCAGCGTGAGGATGAAATTGTCCCGCGGAGAGAAAACCAGGCCGCCACTGAAGTTGACCGACGTCTCCTCCTTGAGAGGCTGGGCCCCGAAGATCTGGGAGGCCCGGTTGCTCACCGGGAAGTTGCCGATCTCCACCAGGCTCCCGGCAATGAAGTTGGTCGTAACGTGGCTGAACCAGCTCTGAGGCAGGTTAGGCGCCCGGAATCCCGTGCTTGCCGCTGCGCGGAACACTAGGCTCTTGCCCGGTTGCACCCGGAGCGCGGCTTTACCGGTTACCCGGGATCCGAAGTCGCTGTAGTGCTCGTAGCGGCCCGCGATGTTAGCCAGGATCCCTTTCGTGAGATTCGACTCCAGGTCGAGATAGGCCCCCACGTTGTCGCGCGAATTGCTACTGGCGTCGGTGGGAGAGAATCCCGAGAAGACCGATGAGCCGGCGGGGGCCAGGTCTCCTGGTGTATTCACGCTGTCCTGAGAGAGATGGCCGCCGTTGATCCACGACGCGGTCTCCCCGGCCACAATCTCGTAATTCTCGTGCCGAAATACCCCACCGAAGGCCACGCTGATCGGGTTAGGCAGGAGGAACTGGATGGGTTTGACCAGGTTGATGCCAACGAGAAATTCACCCCGTCTGAGACTGCCGGCGTCGAATTCCGTCTGATTTGGTATTCCGGGATCATCCGCCGTGCCGAGAACGCCGTCGAGCCCGGGAGCGCAGGCGGTCTCCAGGCAAGGACCGAGAGAGGGGTTCAGGGTATTTTTAAGGTTGTAGTCGAAGGTGTTTCGCCCGTAGGAAGCGCCCGCATCGAGCGACCAGCCTGAAATATTGGAACGGAATCCGCCGGCAGCCGAGTAGTCGTTCACGTTGGGACGAAACTCCGGAAGAAACCCGTTAGGGTAGATCGCCGGCCAGTTCCGGTTGTTGAGGGGAGCGCGGTAATACCCGTTCCCAGTCCCCACCCGATTGCTGAACCCGCCGAAGGCATAGAACTCGGATTTCCCGGTTTGGCCGAGCGGCATCCGCAGATTGGCAAACGAGAGCAGGTCTCGCTCCAACCCGTCGCCCAGATGGTTGACCGGCTGAGGCACCCCGTTGCGCTTCTGGATGATCTCGCCGGTGTTCACATCGACCGAGTCGGTGACGCCACTCAGGTCCTCGAGGCCACCGTCCGGAAATGCTCGATTGGTGGGCTCTCGATTCAGGAACTGGCCGAACAGCCCAAGCGAGCCCCGGCCCAGCTTGAATCCCACTCCTCCGTTCACGTCCGCGGTGGTGCCGTCGTCGGCGAACCCCTTCCCGGTGAAGTATCGGCCGGCGGATGTATTGACGAAGGGGGTGAACTGCCCCTCCTTCATCACGATATTCACCACGCCCGCAATGGCGTCGGAGCCGTACTGCGATGACGCCCCGTCTCGCAGGACTTCGATTCTCTCAATGGAGCTCGAGGGAATGGCGTTCAGGTCGACACCGCTCGAGCCGGCCGGAGAGCCCAGCGGAAAGGTGTTGAGCAGCGCGGTCTGGTGCCGGCGCCAGCCGTTCACCAGCACCAGCGTGTGATCGGGCGAGAGCCCACGCATGGTAAACGGACGGACGATGTCAGTTGCGTCGGTTACGGTCTGGTGGGGAAAATTGATCGAGGGAGATAGCGAGGCGATCACCTGGCTCGTTTCCGTCGTGCCCTGCTCTTGAATGTCCTGGGAGGTGTAGACATCCACCGGCACCGCGAGCTCTTCGGCCGCAGTGTGCCGCGCGCGGGAGCCCACGACTACATCGATTGGAGCCAGCTCTACCGCATTCCGTCCCAAAATGAAATCCTGGCGCACCGTCTGCCCAGCTAGTACGGTTACTGTAGCAGTGGAGGAGGCATAACCGATGAGACGGGCCCGCACCGTCTCCTGTCCGGTGGGTACCCCCCTCATCTCGTAATCCCCCTGGCTACCGCTGGTAGCCTTGACCGTGCTGCCTTCGATAGTGAGTGAGGCATTTGCGAGGGGTGCTCCGCTGCTATCTCTCACCGTCCCCCTGATGATGCCGGCTTGCGCCGCAAGGGGAGCAGCGAAGCAGCCCAGGGTGAATGCGTAAGCCACGATTCGGACGACGTGTCTCAGCACAGGGACCTCCGTGGGAGATGTAGGGGCGGGAATTGCGACGGTGAACGGATAGCTATGTAAATACGGCCCGAATAATGGGGCGTCAAGCGGCACACTTTGACAGAAACAAGGTGGTTTAGCACATTGGCGAGGCCGTCTCAGTGGCCTGGCCGGGTCACAACGTCGCTCTTCTAACCGGCAGCTCCATTCCCAATAGTTGAAGGACCGATCACCTCAATCGACCAGCTGGCAGTTTCTGTTCGAAGGAGAAGCCCCCATGAGATTTGCTACTTGTACGGGCATACGCGTGCACTTGCTGCTCGGTGCCCTCCTGGCAGGCGTCAGCCTCAACCTACACGCACAGCAGGGCTCCATAGCCGGAAAGGTGAGCGATGCCGCCACCGGCCAGCCGCTGGAAGCTGCGCGTGTGGTCCTGGCCGGACCGAACCGAGTCGAAACCACTGGCCAGGACGGCCAGTACACCTTTCGCGGCGTCGCACCGGGCAGGTACCTGCTCCGCGTATTGCGGCTCGGGTACCAACCGGCGGGAGACACCGTCCAAGTTGCCGCGGGCGAGGTCGTGGCCCACAACTTCACCATGACTTTGTCACCGGTGCAGCTCGATGAGCTCGTCACCACGGCAACCGGCCAGCAGAGCCGGCTGGAGATTGGCAACTCCATTGCGACCATTCCAGCGGCGCAAGTTGCAGAAGAGGCGCCGATCATGGAATTCACCAATCTGCTCAGCGGGCGGGCGGCGGGCGTCGAGGTGCTCAAGAGTAGCGGTGCCACTGGCACAGGCACCAAAATCAGGATCCGCGGGTCCAACAGCGTGTCCTTGTCGAATGAGCCCCTCTACTATGTGGACGGCGTCAGGATCGATGCTGAACCCAATGGGTATGCCTACAACATCGGTGGACAGTCCACTTCGCGTATCAATGACCTGAACCCGGACGACATCGAGAACATCGAGATCGTGAAGGGTCCCTCCGCCGCCACGCTGTACGGCATTCAGGCCGCCAACGGCGTGATCTTGATCACGACCAAGAAAGGCGTTGCCGGAAAGCCCCGCTGGAATGCGTTCGTGGAACAGGGCGCCGTTACCGACCAGAACACCTACCGCACGAACTACTTTGGACGGTCGGACGATCCGAACTTCGACCCGGCTACTGGTGATGCCTCTGGCTGTACCCTGTTACTGCAGGCCGAGGCCGACTGCGTGCAGAGCCGGATCGACACTTACAACCCTCTGAACGACCAAGCCCAGCGTCCCCTCTCCCCGGGACACCGCCAGCAGTACGGGCTGAACGTTGCCGGCGGCACCGATGCGGCCACGTACTTTCTCTCCGCTGAATACGAGGGAGAGGTCGGCGTCTATAAGATGCGGGGCTTCGATTTGGACTCGGTCACCGAGGCCACCAACGACAATGTTCCCCAGGAGCAGGTCCGGCCCAACTCACTGGACAAGCTCAGCCTTCGAGCCAATGCAAGCGCCAAGGTCGCGTCTAACGCCGACCTGCAGCTCTCGCTGGGCTACCTGAGCAGCCAGCTGCATCTGCTGGAGAACGACAACACCCTCAATTCGGTAATCGGAAGTGGCGACGGGAGCGGGTTCCCTCAGGACATCAACCGAGGGTGGTTTCTGGTTCCGGCCGAGATTTTTGCGGAGCGAAACCGTCAAGGTGTTGGGCGGTTCACCGGCGGCCTCACCGCGAACTGGCGACCACTGCACTGGCTGAGCACCAGAGCGACGTTCGGCTATGATGCGACCAACAAGCAGGACACCCAGTTCTGGCCGACCGGAGAAGTGAATCCTTTCGCCTACCCGACCGAGTTCGAGGGTCAGCTCAACATTACCCGAGGGCTGACGTCGCAGCTGTCGGTGGATCTATTCACCGCGGCCAGCTATAAGGTCACATCGGCCTGGAGCGGAAGAACCGCGATTGGTGGACAATATTTCCGGAATCTCAG
>JBJMPB010000035.1:0-7273 GCA_045803455.1 Gemmatimonadales bacterium
CGAACCTTTCATCCAGCTCGGTGTGGGTCAGGTGCACTCGGCCACTGGCGTTCACTCGCCTCAGCAGCTCCCGATTGAGCCGATCGAGAACCGATCCGTCCCTCGCCCATGAAGGATGAAACCGGAAGCACACCAGGCCGAAAGGCACCGGCGCCATCAACTCGAAATTGGAGCTGCCCCGGATCCGCTCTGCCAGCTCCTGGGCCAGCGCGACGTGGCCTCTGACCATGGCGCGAAGCCCCTCCACTCCGTAGGTGCGCAACACAAACCAGACCTTGAGCGCGCGAAATCGGCGTCCCAGCTGAATTCCCCAATCCCTGAAGTTCACCACCTGCTGGTCCTGCGCGGTGCGCAGGTACTCCGGGGCTATGCTGAAAGTGCGGAGCAGGGCCTGAGGGTCCCGGACGTAGTAGGCGCTGCAATCGAAGTTGACCAGCATCCACTTGTGCGGGTTGAACACGAGGCTGTCCGCCTGCTCCAAGCCGTCGAAGTAGTGCCGCAGCTCTGGAACGATCGCCGCGGTGCCGGCGTACGCCGCGTCCACGTGCAGCCAGATGCCGTGGCGCCGGCACACCTCTCCGATGGCAGGCAGCGGGTCAACGGCGGTGGAGGAGGTGGTGCCAATCGTGGCTACCACACAGGCGGGACGCAGACCCGACGCGAGGTCCGCTGAAACCACGTCGGCTAGAGCATCGGGCCTCATGGCGTAGGCGGCATCCACCGGGATCAGGCGCAGCTGATCGAGTCCATAACCGGCCAGCCGTACGCCCTTGATAACCGAGGAGTGGGCTTGAGCGGAGGCGTATACTGTCAGGCGGCCGGCATCGGCCATTCCGTGCTCGCCGGACGCGTACCCGCTCGAGCGCTCGCGCGCCGAGAGCAGGGCCACCAGCGTGGCAGTCGAAGCGGTATCCTGGATCACCCCGACGAACGTTTCGGGCAGCCCCACCATCTGCCGAAGCCAATCCATGGTGACCTGCTCCAGCTCGGTTGCGGCCGGTGAGGTTGCCCAGGACATGCACTGGGCACCGAGTGTGGCAGTGAGCATCTCGGCGAGAATGGACGGCGGACTGTTGTTGCCCGGGAAATACGCGAACCATCCAGGGTGGTTCCAGTGCGTCATCCCGGGCAGCACGATAGACTGAAAATCGGCAAAGAGCTGGGCGAACGGCTCGGCCTCCTCCGGAGGTGACGGGGGAAGCCGGCGGGCTATGTCCCCCGGCTCAACTCCGGGCGTTACGGGAAGCTTCGACACTCCGTCGAGATAGTCGGCCATCCAGTCGACCAGCTCGTGCGCGTGCCGCCGAAATTCGTCGGCTTGCATACTGGATGGTGAACTACTTTACAGCCCATGGCAATCTCCGGCCCCATCCCTCCTTATCGATCTCTCCGTTCGTTCCCGTCCCTTCGACTCTCCAGTGGCCTCGCCTGGATGGCCTTGGCCCAGGTGTTCTTTGCCGGGATGAACATCTGTACTCGCCTCGGCGCGCGGAGTCTGTCCTGGGCCGAAGTCGCCTCCGCGCGATTTCTGGTCGGCGGCATCCTGGCGGCAGGACTGGGATGGCTTCGAGGCAGCTCACTCCGCGTTGGAGACCAACCTGCGGCATGGCGCCGGAGTATCTATGGGACCCTGGCGGCGATCTGCGCCTTTTACGCGCTGGCCTCCAGCCGGATTGCGCTGGGCGACGCAGCGACTCTCGGCGCAACCGCCCCGATCTTCGTGGTGCTGTTTGCCCGGCCGCTGCTAGGGGAACGGGTAAGCGCCGGGGAACTGCTGGCCGTAGTGTTGGGCTTCACCGGCATAATCGCTGTGATGCGACCTTCGTTTGCCCTGGCTGGGCCGGTGGCCGCCATCGCGATCGTCGGAGCCGTGTTCTGGGCCCTGGCCATGATCTGGCTGCGAAAGATGGGGCCAGGAGAGAGCCACGAAGCAGTGGTACTCCACTTCTCGCTGGTGGCGCTGGTCACCTTCATCCTGCTTGCCTTACCCCAGTGGCGCTGGCCCAGCAGGACCGATTCGATCTTTCTGCTTGGCGCCGGGCTCGGCGGCGGCCTCGGCCAGGTCACCATGACTCGGGCCTATTCCCTGCAGCGCGCCGCTCCCGTTAGTGCTCTTTCCGCTCTCAGCCTGGTGCTCACCTATGCTCTGGCGTTGCCGGTGTTCGGCGATCGGCCTACGGCATGGCAGGTGGGCGGATCGTTGCTGGTTGTGGGCGCGAGCGTGCTCCTGACGGTGAGTCACGATCGCCTCGAGGCTCCGGTCCGGGCCTGAGCCTGACTCATGTATGTTTGACTCATGGCCGCACCTGCCCACGCGGTAAGCCTCGCCCGCACCGATGGACTGACTTACGATCCCGACCTCGCCTGCAGCCACCTGATCCAGGCCGATCCCCGGTTGGGCGCGCTGATGAGCCGGGCCGGTCCCTTCACCATGCGCCCGCGGCCCACCCAAAGCCTGTTCTCGGCGCTGATGCGATCGATCGTGTACCAGCAGCTTACCGGAAAGGCTGCGGAGACCATACTGGGCCGGGCAATTCGGGCCTGTGGACCCGCCCGATTCCCTACTCCACGACAGGTACTAGCCATTCCCCCCGAGCGCCTGCGCCAGGCCGGCCTCTCCACCGCCAAGACCGCTGCCGTCCGCGATCTTGCCGCAAAGACTTTGGACGGGACCGTTCCTTCCCTCGCCCGAATCCGCCGGATGGAAGACGAGGAGATCATTCAGCGCCTCACCCAGGTTCGTGGTATCGGCCGCTGGACGGTGGAGATGCTGCTGATGTTCCGCTTGGGCCGCCCGGACGTGTTCCCGGTAACCGACCTCGGAGTTCGCAAGGGTTTTGGACTGGTGTTTGTCCGGGGCAAGCTGCCGGAGCCGGCAACCATGTTGCGACGCGGCGAGCGATGGCGGCCCTATCGCAGCGTGGCGAGCTGGTATCTCTGGCGTGCCCTGGAGCTGTGAGGTTGGTCTCCCGGAGCTCCAGGCACTCTGTGAAAGCCTCGGCAGACACCGCACCCTAGGAGACTTATGAGCGCACAGGCAACACCGATCACTACTGGTGAAGAGGAGCAGTACCAGCGCAAGACCGCCGCGTCAGGGCGGTTCTTTGTCGAAGCACGGCAGTACATGCCCGGCGGCGACTCGCGCAGCACTCTCTTCTATCCGCCGTATCCGGCGGTGATGGAGCAGGGAGAGAGATGCCGGCTGGTGGACCTCGATGGCAACCGCCTGCTCGATTTCACCGGCAATCACTCGGTGCTGATTCACGGGTACGCTCATCCGGTCGTCATGGAAGCGATCGAGCGGCAGCTGCGGAAGGGAACCTGCTTTCCCGGCTCCAGCGAGGCTCAGCTCGAGTTTGCCCGGCTGATCTGTCAGAGAATCCCCTCAGTCGAGCAGATCCGCTTCACCAATTCGGGAACCGAAGCCTCCCTGAACGCCATCCGGGCAGCGCGGGCATTTACCGGACGGAAGAAGATCGCCAAGGTCGAAGGCGGCTATCATGGCACCGCCGACGACGTGATGGTCAGTATTCACCCCAGTGGCACCGAGGCGGGACAGCGCGCGCGGCCCCGGGCAACGGCTCACGCGAAGGGATTGCCTCCGGAGATCATGGGCAATGTGGTGATCGTCCCCTTCAACGATGTGGATGCGGCCAGGCAGGTCATCGAGGCCGAAGCAAGCGAGCTCGCAGCCGTGGTGGTTGAGCCGCTGCTCGGCTCAGCCGGAATGATTCCGGCGGAGCGGGCGTACCTCCAAATGCTGCGGGAGGTCACCCAGCGGTTGGGTATTCTCCTGGTCCTGGACGAGGTGGTGAGCCTGCGGGTGGCCTACGGCGGAGCCCAGGAGTACTTCGGCATCACCCCCGATCTCACAATTTTCGGCAAGATGATCGGCGGGGGCTTTCCGCTGGGCGCCTTCGGCGGCCGCGCGGACATCATGACCCTGTTCGACCCTTCAGCCGGGCGGCCGGCAATTCCGCATCCGGGCAGTCACAATGCCAATCCCATCGGAGTCGTTGCCGGAATGGCTACGCTCGAGCTGCTCACCCGGCCCGTGCTCGACCGTCTCAACGCTCGGGCCGAGGCTTTCCGGGCCGAGTTGGCCGCCGCGTTTACCGAGGCCGGTGTTTCAGTACAGATCACCGGGCTGGGCTCGCTCTTCGCCATGCACCTGACCGGCCAGCCGGTGCGGAGCTACCGGGACACGCTCGAGACGAACACCAATCTTCGCCACCAGATTTTTCTCGGGCTCTTCAACGAAGGCATCCTTATCGATCCCCGGGGCGTGGGCAATCTTTCGACCGCGATTGGTGAGGAGGAGATTCAGCAGTTTGGTCGGGCTTTGAGGAGTGTATTTGCCCGAATAAGAGCGGACTGATCGACCGGCTTGACACGGAGTTTGTGGTTCGGTTTTCTTTCGGGCGTAGTTCGGGACCAGCTCTTAGCAAGGAGAACGCGATGTCTGGCAAGTCTGATAAACGGCAAGATGCCCCGCAGGATCAGTCGAATACCATCAAGGATCCGGACGACTGGACTACGGGTGAAGAGCCCATGACCGGAGCGCAGGAGTCGTACCTGCATACCCTGGCCACGGAGGCTGGGGAAGAAGTCGAAGAGGATCTCACCAAGGCGGAAGCCTCGAAGAAAATCGACGAGCTCCGCCACAAGACCGGCCGGGGAGAAAGCTGAGCTAGGCCTCTGGCTTGGGTCGGTTGAGAATCTTGGCCACGTCCTGAGGCGAGAGCCCCACATCCTGAAGGATCTGCTCCGTGCTCGGCCGGCTGAAGTCTTCCCGCCGGGCCTCGAAGATCAATTCATGGGCGTGGGGCCCGTCCAGCGCCTGCTGCTGCCGCAACACCCACCCGCTTTCGTCCACAAACAACCGCAGCGCGTGGTCCAACGACTCGAACGCGTTCTCGCTCCAGCAATGGTCTCGTGGATGCCAGAATCGCGTCAACAGAACCGCGCCGGCAGGCACCTTCTCGCCTTCCCGGGGCGACCGGGTGGTCACCACCACCCAATGCACCCTCCCGGCACGGGCTGAGGCAAGGATTTCGGGTGCGGTTTGAACCGCGGGTACCGGCTCAGTCACTCAGCACCTCCGCCAGCCGCGAGCTCGTACTGGAGCGCTCGGCAAAGACTCTGGCCGCCGCCAGCAGCGGCACGGCAACGAACGCGCCCGCCGGCCCCCACAAAAACCAGCCGATGATGACGATGATCAGAACGGCCAGCGGGTTCAGCCGTAGGCCGCTTCCGTATGCAAACGGGCTGACCAGGTTGTTCTGTATGCTCGAGATGGTGATGTAGGCCAATGGCGGTAGAACGATCTGCCCTATGCTATCGAAGGCGGCAAAGGACGCTATCGTAATCAAACCTACCATGATCAGCGCGCCTATATAGGGAAGGCATTCCAGCAGAAATGTCAGCACCCCCCAGAGGATCGGTGACGGCATGCCCAGGGCCGTGAACACCAGCGCCACCACCACCGCCTGTCCTCCGCTCAGCAGAAGGGTCACCACCAGATATCGCCGCACCACCGACTCAGCCTCGGCTACGGTCTCCTCCGGAGTCCCTTTCTTCTGCGGCGGCATCAGCAGGGCGAGCTTTCGGCTCAGCAGATCACCTGTCGCAAGCACCACGAATACGATGACGATGGTTTGGAGCAGCGTGCTCAGGATCCCGGCTGTGGTTGCGAATACCGGTCCCACGACTGAAGAGAGGAAGGAGCCACCCGCGGGTGCCGGTGCCTGCGTTTTCTGATCTTCCTTTTGTCCCTGTTTCTCCTGCCCTCCCCCCGTCACTTCCTCTTTGGCCTTTTCGACCACTTGGGAGACCTGTTTGATTGGCCTCCTGAGCTTTTGGATCTTCCCTCGAGCGGCGGAGAGGGTCTGGGGCGCGTCCCGGACCCAGCCTTTGAGCGGGCCTGCCACGAAATAGCCTCCTGCGGCCAGCATTCCGAGAATGCCGAGAGTCACCAGTGTTGCCCCGACGGCATCTGGGACATGGATCCGGGAGAGCAGCTGAACCAGCGGGCGAACCAGCGCTGTCATCATCAGTCCCAGGGCAATGGGAACGAAGACCTCCTGTCCCAGATACAACGCGGCGGTCACCGCAATTGCGGCTAGAATGCTCAGGCTGGTAGAGCGCGAAGTCACCGGTTCAGCTCCTGTCCTCTCGAATGATGGCGTAGACGACCACGTCTTCGAACGCTCCCCACTTTCTCACCCGCTGGCGCAGGAGTCCCTCCCGCAACATTCCAGCGGCATGCAGAACTTTCCCTGCCGAGGGATTGCGGACCATGTGATGGGCACAGATTCGATTCAGACCCACTGAGTCGAAGCCGAAGTCGATGACGGCGGTCGCCGCCTCCCGGGCATAGCCGTTACCCCACCACTCCCGCCCGATCCAAAAGCCGAGCTCGGCCTGGAGATGCTCCGGATCGATGTCTCGCAGTCCGACCGACCCGATCAGGGCACCGCTGGTACGCAATCGAATGGCAAAGTTGATGGCCCGTCCGCGGGAAGCTTCCCTGCGCTGCTGTCCGATCCACGCCAGAGCGCGGTCCAGCTCATAGGGATGAGGAATGGCAAGTGTGGTGTCGGCGATCTCCCGCACGCCGGCCAGGCGCTGCAGCTCAGGAGCGTCCTCCTCCGTGAACGCCCCGAGCGTCAGCCGGGGCGTGCGTAAGGTTGGGGTTGAGGTCAAAGCAGCACTAGAAGGCGTGTTGCTGTGCCCGCTCGATGCTCTGCCCCAGCTCCGCTGCAGCTTCGCGTAAATTGTTGAGCTCGGCGTAGCGGCCACTCACCGAGCCGGCCCGAAGATCGTTGCCCAGGCCTCGGCACATTTCCGTGGCCCGGCGAATCCGGAAGCGCTCCTGAAAGTTCTTGTAGTCGTCGCCGCCGGCCGCTCCCAGCAAACCCCAGAGTCTCAGACGCATATCGTCCAGCGCGCTCTTGAAGTCCTCCAATCCCTCGACCGGCGCTTTGCCGAGCGCCAGGCGGACCTCGATGGCCCTCAAGGTGGAGTTGAGCGTCGCGACGTGTTCGCCAAAGCTGGGCTCTCCCATGAACCCTCCTGACGACTGGCCGCAAAAGCGGCCTAAGCCTGGCCCCGAACTACTCCCGGTATGCGTCCACCGACATGTTGAGGTCCCGTCGCAGTTCCGTCTCGCCACTGACCAGTGAGCTCCAGCTGATCTCCTGACCCTTGCGAGCACCCTTGGGGGTGATCTTCACCCCTTCCGGGGAGATGGCCACGGTGTACAGCTTGCCGT
>JBJMPB010000068.1:0-5226 GCA_045803455.1 Gemmatimonadales bacterium
GCAGGCCGCAATCACAAGACACACGGGAACGGCCCAGCTCGCTCGCACATTCATACGGCGCTTCACTTGAGGGTGCTTACGCTGGTTTTTTGAACGATCGTGATCGGGAGAGGCTGGGGCGCAAACGACCCTGAAATTTTCAGGGCAGACTGCTGCTGCCACGCACCGCCCAGATATCGACCGTCGGGTGCCACATAATAGGATCCGTTCCCACGGCTGGTTCCTTCGATCTTGGCCGGCCCGTTCGGGGTGGGCTGAGTGCCCTGGACGGACGAGGTAAAGTCCTGCACCACCCTCACTGCCTTGCGAGACTCCTTGGTTTCATTCGCCGCCGCCTTGTAGGCGCTCACTCGGCGTACAGTGACGCTGTCGCTTCCAGTTCCGCTGATCTTGGCCGTGGTGTCGGTCCAGGTATCGCCGACCTTCAGCCCTGCCCTGGCCCACGGAAAAAAGTCGCTCAGCAGTCCCTGAATCTGAACGGCGGCGCCGGCGTGAGCTGTCGGGGTGAGTCCGGTGGGCTTGCCCGATTTATCGAGGAACCCGCGAAACTCCGCGCCCCGTGCGCTGTCGAGTACGGGTGCCGGAATCGGGGTGGCGCTGTCGCCCTTCACGGAATCCACCACGACCCGTATCGACTTGCCTCCGCCGCTGTCTGCCAGGGATACGGTTACGAAGCTGGTCGTGCTGAAGGCGATCCGCTGCTTGGCCCCGCCGGCAGGGGTTGCGTCCATCTCCTGGGTGAGCGTCTGGTCGATCCGGTATTTCGTGGTAGTCGGTGCAAGTCCCAGGGCAGGGAGTACCAGGCCGGCGGCGAGGGTGAAGTAACCGGCGTTGAGTAGCGCCATCGCGTCCCCATTGAGGTGGTGGGCCAGACAAACTAACCAGCAGGCGCCCCCAAAACCAACAGCCCCCCGAACTTTCCGGAGGGCTGTCGCTGGTCGGAACGTAAGCCGAGTTCTGTGTCTCCTGGTCCCTGCATGCAATGGGGCAGGAGAGATGGTCATCTATCTGGGATGGCCGTCGCCGGCCACCTCTAGCAGCCTACCCGCGGCTTGGCGGTGCGGGTCGCACCTCGCCGCCTATTTGGCCTTGCTCCGGCTGGGGGTTACCCTGCCACCACTGTTACCAGTGGTGCGGTGGGCTCTTACCCCACCGTTTCACCCTTACCCGGATATCGGGCGAACCCTCAATCCGGGCGGTTTCTTTTCTGTGGCCCTATCCGTCGCCTTGCGGCGCCCAGGCGTTACCTGGCAGCCTACCCTGTGGAGCTCGGACTTTCCTCGGATACCTTGCGGCACCCGCGACCATCCGTCCGACCAGTGGGTTGAATATAGCGGGAAAGCGGGTAGCGGGGAGGCGGGGAAGTACCAGGAGACCTACGTCCTCCCTCACCCCGCATGGCCCACCCGCGCGAGTCCCCGCTCCGCCTGCTGCAGAAATGGGAGCAGTGCCGGATCGGCTCGCTTCCACTGTGCCAACACTTGACGATACTGTTCCCGAGCCTCGGCTCGGCGGCCTAGCCGCTCGTAGGCGGCACCCCGGAGAAGCCTGACTCGGCCCAGCATGCCCCAGCCTGAATCGAACTCTCCCGTTTGCAGCGACGAGGGCTGGTAGCCCTCCAGCACCCGAAGCGTTGTCTCATAGTCTCCGAGTAGATAGTACGCCTGAGCCGCCAGCGGTTCGGTGAGAACCCGATACATGTGCTTGCCGTATGTGGTCGAGTCGGGTTCGGCCAACGCCTTTCTGGCTACGGCGGAATCTCCCCGGCTCACCGCCAGGAGGGCCCGCACCTCCTTGGCCGCCGGCTCCCCAGCAAGGACCGTGAGCTCATGCAGGGCGGTGGTGTCCGCCGCCACTCCGGTGAACAGGCCGATCGCGGCGCTTGCCCCCGAGTGCGCGATATGCTTTCGCTCATCCGAAGCCGACATCCGAGCCGCCTCCGCCGTGGTCTGCCAGATCTGCCGAAGGGCAGACGACGGGCCGCCCGCGGCGGCATACAGCTCACCCAGTCGGGCCCGACGCCAGCCTTCGCCGTTCGAACCGCTCCACTCGGGGTGAGACACCACCTCACGCCGGACCTGGTCAGCCAGCTCCAGTGTCTTGGCTGCGTTGGTCAGGTCGCCCTGGTAGGCAAACACGTTCGCTGCGGCAGCGATGTCGCTCACCACGGTGGCAGTGCCTGCGTACACCCTGAAATCCTTGGAGGAGGCTGTATCCAGCGCAGTGCGCAGCTGGGCGGCGGCTCTGTCCGCGTCCCCTGAGGCAAAGCGAACCCGCGCTTCCACGAATGGCAGCTCGGGATGAAGGGAGGTGGCCACCCTGAATCGTTCCAGCTCGGAAAGGGCTCCGCTGAAGTTGCCCGAGGAGAGATATGCGTTCACCATCGCGCCGTGAGCTCTCAACGTCGTGGGCTGTGCCGACACCCAGGTGCGAGCGGTCGCGAGGGCTTCGGCCCGGGCCCGCTGCACCGACGTATGGACGGTGGCGCTGTCCATCATTACTCGCCCTGAAGAGGTTCGGGTTACACCGAAGGAATCCCGGGGGAGCAGGGCGTATGTCGGATGATCGGAGGCGGCCACACTCAACATGTACTGGACGTGCTCATAGGCCAGCGCGTAGCTGGGATCCAGTGTCAGTGCGCGTTTAAAAGCCCTGAGAGACTGGGTCCAGAAGGGTGCCTCATTCACTCCGGCCGTGTCGTGGAACCAGGCGTCGCCCAGGCCGTACCAGGCGTCGGCGTCGCCCGGATCCCGCGCAAGGAGCTGCCGGTATAGTGCCCGTGATTCTTCGTACTGATCTGCCAGAAACGCCCGATAGGCGTTGATAACGGTTCGCTCGTGCAGCGGCAGGTTGGCCGAGTAGGTAGTTGCTCGCAGCATCAGCCGATCCGAAACCGAGTCTTCTGCGCCGACCATCCATCCGCGAGTCAGCGCCAGCTTGTAGTAGGCCAGTCCGAATGTCGTGTCGAGGGCGATGGCCCGCTGCAGGTCGCGCTCGGCTCCGGCCAGATCCCAGCGATTCAGCTGCTCGACCCCGCGCAAGTAGGCCCGAAATGCTTCGAGTGACGTGGTGGTCGAGCGGGCCAGTCCGATCTGGATCTCATTGGGCGCGCCGGTCAGATCCAGCAGCTTGGCGGCAAGCTGGTCGAACAGCGGGCGCACGTCGGCACCCGAGCGATCATCGACCCGGGCGATGTCCACCCGCGTGCCGCTGGCCACATCGAAGACCCGGGCGGCGAGATGGAGAGAGTCACCCGCCGGAGTAAAATCTCCCAGCACCACGGTCCAGACGCCCGCTTCCCGGGCCAGTCGGCGAGCCATATCGAGACCGATCTCATCCCCGACTCTCAAGCGATGCCGGGCAAGGATGTCATGGAGGCGCTCGTGGTCCACGATGGTGAGATCGTTCCATTGCGACAGGTTCAGCCCGAGCATGCTGACGCTGCCTTCCCTCAGCCAATCCACCGACCGGTCGCCCCGCAGATTGTTGAATGGGAGCACCAGAATGGAATGCCGGGGATTTACGCCGGCCGGAGGACCGGGAGCACGCCGCACCAGCCCAATCGTCGCGCCGGTCACCACCACAACCACCGCCGCCGCAACCATCAGGGCCCGCCGCAGCCGGCGCCGTCTCGGCCAGCTGGACCGCTCGCCGGTGAGCGTTTGCCGCAGCTCTTCGCCTGTCTGCCAGCGCTCGGATGGCTGCTTCTCCAGCGATCGCATGACCGCTGCGGCCAGAGCTTCTGGGGTGTCGGGACGCAGCCGGTCGATCGGGAATGGCCGTTCGGCGATGTGCTTGGAGACGACGACCCGGTGCGAGCCCTGAAAGGGAGGGTGGCCGGCCAGCATCTCGTACGCGACAACCCCGAGCGCGTAGAGATCGCTCCGGGTATCGACCTCTTCACCGGCGGCCTGCTCCGGGCTCATGTATACGGGGGTTCCCACCGCCACACCCTGTCCGGTGCTCGATCCGCTCGCTTCCGCCGCGACAGCCCGGGCAATGCCAAAGTCCGCCAGGAGGGAGCGTCCACTGACCTCGTCGAGCAGCACATTTTCAGGCTTCACGTCCCGGTGCACCACGCCCGCCCGTCCCGCAGCATCGAGGGCCGAGGCCACATCGGCCATGATGCGAGCCGTATCCTCGACCGGAATTCTCCCTTCTCGCGTGAGTCGCTGGCGCAGGCTTTCGCCGGCGATCTCGTCCATCACGTAGTACAGCAGCCCGTCCGCACTCCCCGCCGCGTGGATGGCCACGATGTTGGGATGGCGCAGGCGAGCAATGGTTCGGGCCTCACCGAGAAAGCGGCGGGTGATGGATTCGTGGGGGGCCAGTTCGGGGTGGACCACCTTGATGGCAACCCGGCGGTCCAGGGTAGTGTCGGTCGCCTGGAATACGACACCCATGCCTCCGCGTCCGAGCTCGCGCTGAAGCCGGTACTGAGGTCCCAGCGCTGCTTGCAAGGCGGCGAACAGATCCAGGGTAGTATCGCTCACGTCACGACCAGTGAGGGGAACTCGAAAAGTACACCCAGCTTTCCCGGTTGTCGCGCACTTTCAACCCGACGAGGCCGAGCTTCGCGCCGTTTCAGATTTAATCTTCTTTGACGTCCCAGACGTATCCTCCCGCACGACCTCAGGGGAGGATGATGTGGCAATCAGCTGGGCCGAGGGCTCACCCACCATAGCTACGGTCCTGTTGCCGGTGGAACGGTCTCGGGTGGATGCCGCCGGAAGCGGGTGCTTTGCCGTGGTTCACCGGGATTCCATTCCGGAGGCGGTGCGCATCGTTCGCGAGCGTCCGGTGGATGCCGTGCTGGTTTCGGTCCATCGCTGCGGCCCGGAGCAGGTCGAAGTTCTGGGCAACCTTGTCCGCGAATTTCCCGGCATTCCCACCGTCGCACTCATCTCGCAGCACGATCCCAGCTCCACCGAAATGCTGCTTCGCCTGGGTGCCTCCGGTGTTCGGCAGGTGGTAGACGTTACCTCTCCTACCGGGTGGAACCGGCTCCGCCAAGTGGTTGGGCAGCCGGCCACCCGGGCGGTCGCCCGAATCCAGGGGCCGATCCTGGAAGCTCTCCGTGAAGCCCCGCCCGATGCCCGCCTTTTCGTCGAAGCACTGGTCCGGCTCGCACCCGAAACTCCCACGGTAACTCCCTTGGCGCAGCGGCTCTTTGTGCGGCCTAGCACACTTATGTCCCGCTTTGCTCGCGCCGGTCTCCCATCACCC
>JBJMPB010000133.1:0-8411 GCA_045803455.1 Gemmatimonadales bacterium
TCGCAGCGGACGAAGGGTTGATGCCGCAAACCGAGGAGCATCTGCTCATCCTGGAGCAGCTGGGGATCGAACGCGGAATCGCGGTGATCACCAAGGCCGACCTGGTCGAAGCCGACTGGCTGCAGCTGGTGATGCTGGAGACGGCCGAGCGGCTGGCTGGCTCATCGATCGCATTCGACGAGCCGCTGGTGGTATCGGCCAGGTCTGGGCAGGGGCTGGAGGAGCTCAGACGGGCGATCGAAGAGCACGCCCAGCGCGCCGACCACCGTCCGGCCCGCGATGCGTTCCGCATGCCGGTTGACCGGGTCTTCTCGCTCCCCGGGGTGGGAACGGTAGTCACCGGGACCGCGTGGTCCGGGCGGGTGACGATTGGAGACAGCGTCATAGCCCTGCCTTCCGGAGCCGGCGGACGAGTCCGGTCGCTGGAGAGCTATGGCCGAGCCGTCGAGAGGACGCAGCCGGGAGCGCGCATCGCGGTGGGCATTGCCGGGCTCGACCGCGATGAGGTCGCCCGAGGCGCTGTCCTGGTCACCCATCAGCTGCCGTGGGCGCCCACGAGTGCACTCGACGTGGATTTGACGCTGGACCACCGAGCGCCCCGATCACTGACTCCGCGCACCCGGGTTCGAGTGCTGATGGGCACGGCGGAAGTGATGGCCCGGGTGATCCCGCGAACCGAGGTGGAGCCCGGAGGCAGCGGACTGGCGCGGCTCCGGCTGGAAACTCCGCTGGTGGCTCGGGCCGGCGACCGGCTCGTGCTGCGAAGCTTCAGCCCGGTGGCCACAATCGGCGGGGGACGGGTGCTCGATCCCCTGCCGCCAAGAGGCGGGCTCTGGCCCCCTGAGCTGGCGGCAGATAGTCCAGCTGAACGGCTGCGAGCCATCCTCCAGCGCCGCCCGCGCGGCGTCGAGCGATTCCTGCTACCCATTCTGCTGGGAATCCCCGAACAGGAAGCCAACGAGGTAGCAGGCAAGGAGCCCGAGGCCCGCCTGGTGGGGTCGCTCTGGATCCGGCGCTCGGCGATCGAGGAGCTCACCCGCCGCGGACTCGCGGTCCTCCGCGACTATCACCGGGAGCATCCCAGCCAGCCAGGTATGCCGCTACAAACCTTGCGGCACAGCCTGCGAGCGGCGGATGCCGTGGTGGACGCGGCGCTGGACGACGCGGTTCACGCCGGGCGGATTCGGCGCACGGAGGGGGTGGCGGCTCTGGCGGGGTTCGTTCCCCGAGTGGCCGGCGGCGATGAGGAGGTGGCCCGGATCGTCAGGATTCTGGAGCAAGCCAACCTCGCACCCCCCTCGGTGGCAGAGCTGGAGCGGTCCACCGGGTGGCGAGACCTCTATCCCCTGCTGCGGCTCGCGGCATCCCGGGGTCAGATCGAGGCGGTTGAGCGAGATCGCTATTACTCCCGGCAGGCTCTGGATCGATTCACCGAAGCTTTGCAGGAAATGGGGCAGGCGGGCCCGATCGTTCCGGCGAAGGTGCGGGACCGGCTGGGCGTGACCCGCAAGTATCTCATACCCCTGCTGGAGTGGGCCGACGGCCGGGGTATCACGGTGAGAGAGGGCGAGGGTCGACGACTTAGACCTTAGCACTCTTGACTCTAGACTCTCATCGCTAGACCTTCGATTTACATCCTGTTACGCATCCCGACCAGCGCGGAGGTGCCGCCAGAGTTCAAACGCGTCGTATGAAGAGGAGCGCCCATGGTCCGCTTGGCGTGGCCGGGGTGGTGGCTCGCGTTCCTTGTGGCGGCAGGCTCCCCGGTCTCAGCACAGGCCAATGTGCTCCCGCCTCGAGTCGAGCTGAAGGAGAACTACCCCAATCCGTTTTTCCCGGCGACGACAATCCCGTTCGAGATTTCCCGGGAGGTATGCGCAAGGGGTCATCAGCCGGTGGTCAGTCTCAAGATCTACAATGTGCTGGTCCAGTTGGTCGCCGTTCCGACCCTGGCCAGCGAATCGGGTGAGAAGCTGGACAGTCTGCGATTGCGGTGTGGGGGGTATCGGGCCTTTTGGGATGGGAAGTATCTGGATGGAAAGCGTGAGGCCATCACCGGAGTCTACTACTATCAGCTTACGGTAGACGGTGAGCGGTTCACTCGTAAGATGATCGCGCAGCGCAAGATGGCCAGTGGGAGGTAAAGTGAAGAGGCAGCCCTTCGGGGCTGCCTCTTTCGCTTGGGTCAGAGTCAAATCAAACCCGGGGCTCCACTGCGACTGTTGAAAATACTGTCAATCCGGCAGAGTAGGCGGGTATACCCCTTGCCATGCCTTGGCGCAGATCCAAGGTTCCTGATACCGACACTTCCGGAGCTCGCCGGAGTGCCGGCTGAAGGCTTTGGCTTTATGAGGAAGCGATGATAAGACCGGAGCGATTGACGATAAAAGCACAGGAGGCCCTCCGCGATGCCGGGCAGCTGGCCCGGGCCAGAGGCAATCCTGTGGTAAACGATGCCCATCTCCTGGCGGCGCTGCTGGCGCAGGACGAGGGGGTAGTTCAGCCGCTGCTGCAGAAGGCAGGGCTCAACGTGACCGCGGTACGACAGGAAGTGGAGCGGGAGATCTCCCGATTCCCTACCCAGGCTGGTGGAGCGGGTGAGCCCAGCTTCAGCCGGGAGATCCAGCGGGTGTTCGATCGGGCCGACGCGGAGGCGCGGAAGCTGGATGATGCCTACGTCAGCACCGAGCATCTGCTGCTGGCCATGGCCGAAGAGAAGGGCACCACCGCCCGTGCCGTGCTCAGCTCCCACAACATCTCGGCCGACGACCTGCGCTCGGCTCTGCAGGAAGTGCGGGGTTCGCATCGGGTGACCGACCAGTCGCCGGAGGAGAAGTACCAGGCCCTGGAGCGGTACACGCGCAACCTCACAGAGGAGGCGCGCAAGGGAAAGCTCGATCCGGTTATCGGCCGGGACGAGGAGATTCGCCGGGTGATGCAGGTGCTCTCCCGCCGGACCAAGAACAACCCGGTACTGATCGGCGAGCCCGGTGTGGGGAAGACGGCGATCGTGGAGGGCCTGGCGCAGCGCATCGTCCACGGCGACATCCCCGAATCGCTCCGGAATCGCGAGCTGGTCTCGCTGGACATCGGCGCCCTGTTGGCCGGGGCCAAGTTCCGGGGTGAATTCGAGGAGCGGCTCAAAGCGGTGGTCAAGGAGCTCACCGAGAGCGAGGGGAAGTACATCACCTTCATCGATGAGCTACATACCATCGTCGGCGCTGGAGCGGCCGAGGGTGCGGTAGACGCGAGCAACATGCTCAAGCCGCCGTTGGCCCGGGGCGAGCTCCACGTGATCGGCGCGACTACGCTGGACGAGTACCGGAAGCACATAGAGAAGGATCCGGCGCTCGAGCGACGCTTCCAGCCGGTCATGGTGGGAGAGCCGACGGTGGCAGATACCATCGCCATTCTGCGGGGACTCAAGGAGAAGTACGAGGTCCACCACGGCGTCCGCATAACCGACAACGCCATCATCGCCGCGGCCACCCTCTCGGACCGCTACATCGGCGACCGGTTCCTGCCCGACAAGGCGATCGACCTGATTGACGAAGCAGCCAGTCGGCTCCGGATCGAGATCGACAGTCTGCCGCAGGAAATCGACGAGGTGGAACGGCGCATCGTCCAACTGGAGATCGAGCGTCAGGCGCTGCTCAAGGAAAAGGACCGCGCGGCGGTGGAGCGGCGCGAGGCGCTGGAACGGGAGATCGCGTCGTTGCGGGAGCGGAGCTCCGGGATGAAGGCGCAGTGGCAGGCGGAAAAAGGCGCGCTTCAGGAAATTCAGCAGCTCAAGGCGGAGATCGAGAACGTGCGGGGGGAAATCGATCAGGCCACCCGTCGCGGCGATCTGCAGAAGGCGGCCGAGCTCAGATATGGCCGGCTGCCGGAGCTGGAGCGGCGCCTGGCCGAGGATGAGCGCCGGCTGCACGAGGTACAGTCTACAGCGCAGTATCTCAAGGAGGCGGTGGACTCGGAGGACATCGCGGAGATCGTGTCCAAGTGGACCGGAATTCCTGTATCCAAGATGCTGGAGTCCGAGCGCGAGCGACTGACCCGGCTGGAAGAAGAGCTGGGGCGCCGGGTGATTGGCCAGCCCGCGGCGGTAACCGCGGTGGCCAATGCGGTGCGCCGGAGTCGCGCGGGCCTGCAGGACCAGAACCGCCCGCTGGGGTCATTCATCTTCCTGGGCCCGACCGGCGTGGGAAAGACGGAGACTGCTCGGGCACTGGCGGAGTTTCTCTTCGATGACGAGCGGGCGCTGGTGCGCCTGGACATGTCGGAGTATATGGAGAAGCACTCCGTAGCCCGGATGATCGGCGCGCCACCGGGATACGTCGGGTATGAGGAAGGGGGACAGCTCACCGAGGCAATCCGACGCCGGCCCTACAGCGTCATCCTGTTCGATGAGATCGAAAAGGCGCACCCGGATGTGTTCAACGTTCTTCTCCAGATACTGGATGACGGTCGGCTGACGGACAGCCAGGGACGGTTGGTCGATTTCCGGAACTCGGTGATCATCATGACCTCGAACATCGGCAGCCAGTATATCGTAGACGCCGGCGCGCAGCTGGATCCGCGGGGCTGGGAGGGGGTCGAGCAGCGGGTGAGGGACGAGCTGCGCAATCACTTCCGGCCCGAGTTCCTCAACCGGGTGGACGACATCATTGTCTTCCGTCAGCTCAGCCGGGAAGACCTGGTGCACATCGTCGACCTGCAGCTGGAGCGACTGCAAGGGATGCTGGCTCAGCGTCACCTCTCGCTGGAGGTCACGCCGGAGGCCAAGGCGCTTCTGGCGGCTGAAGGGTACGACCCGGTCTATGGAGCGCGCCCACTCAAGCGGGTGATCCAGCGGCTGCTGCAGAACCCCATTGCTCTGGAGCTCCTGGAAGGAAACTTCCACGAGGGCGACACGATTCGGGTGGAACGCGACGGAGACCGGCTCAGGTTCGAACGAGCCGAGGCGCCGAGCCCGGTGGTGCCCGAGCTGGCCGGTGCGTAGGGGCACACCCTCTCCCAGCGATCTGGCGGGAATGGAGGCCGCTTTGCGCCTGGCGCGGGCGGCCTCCGTTCGCGAGGAGGTCCCGGTGGGTGCGGTGGTGATTGCCGAGGGAGAGGTGCTGGGCGAGGCCCACAATGAAACTATTCAGCGGCAGGATCCCACCGCCCATGCCGAGCTGCTGGCGCTGCAGAGGGCGCTGCAGCGGACCGGCGAAGACCGGCTGCTGCTTGCCACGCTCTATATCACGCTGGAGCCCTGCGCGCAGTGCGCCGGCGCCATCGTGCTGAGCAAGGTGGGGCGGGTGGTGTTTGGCGCGTACGATTCGCGCTGCGGAATGGCGGGGTCGGTGTACGATCTGCTCCGAAACCCTCGGACCAATCACCGGCCCGAGGTCATCGGGGGATTGATGGCGGAGGAGTGTGGCGACCTGCTGAAGCGATTCTTTCTGGTGAAACGAGGAGGGTAAGAAAAGGCACCGGCGACGGCCGGTGTGCGAGTCCCACCAACTGCCGCATCTCCTGACTACATAGCCGCCTTGCCGCGGCGGCAAGCCGCACCTCACAGCATCGGAGCACCTCATGCGACGCCCACGTCTCTGGACCGTCCGCCGGACGGCCGCCTCTACTCTGCTCTCACTCCTGGTTCTAGCCTCCACAGCCGCCGCACCCACCATCACGAGTCCCAAGACGGGCCGGATCACGGGCCATATTCAGAATCAGGGCGGCGCCCCGCTGGCGAACGTTCAGATCTTCGTCGTGGGGACCGCATTGAACGGCTTGACCGATGCCAAGGGTGCGTACGTCATTCCGGCCGTGCCGGAAGGCTCGGTGCAGCTGCGTGCCGCCTTCATCGGCTACAAGTCGGCCGAGGCAACTGTACTGGTCCGGGCTGGCCGCACCACGACCCATGATTTCACCCTCGAGGCCACCGCAGCGCAGCTCCAGGAACTGACGGTGACCGATGCCGATGCCGCCGCTGCCGCACCGTCGCCGACCCGGAGGGCGGATGCAGCGCAGGGTAAGGTCGAGAACCGCCGCCAGGCGGTAGTGAGTGGGGGCGTCGCCGCACTTCCGGTCGAACCCTGGCGCCGGCAGCAGGAGCCGGGTAACACCGAGGGCTACGCCCGAATCGAGGACAACCGCTTCCTGACCGCGAGCACCAATCCGCTCTCCACCTTTTCCATCGACGTGGATGCTGCCTCCTACAGCAACGTGCGGCGGTTCCTGAGTCAGGGCGCGTTGCCGCCGGCCGACGCCGTGCGGCTGGAAGAGCTGGTGAACTACTTCTCCTATACGTATCCGGATCATACCGGCAGCCACCCGTTTGCCGTCAGCACCGACGTGGGCGTGTGTCCCTGGGATCCCGATCACCGTCTGGTACGCATCGGGCTGCAGGCCAAACACGTGGCAACGCGCGATCTGCCGCCCAGCAATCTCGTGTTCCTGATCGATGTGTCCGGATCGATGCAGTCGGAGGACAAGCTTCCGCTGGTGAAGCAGGCCTTCAGAGCGCTGGTGCAGGAGCTGCGACCGCAGGACCGGGTGGCTATCGTGGTCTACGCCGGTGCGGCCGGGCTGGTGCTGCCCTCTACGTCGGGCGGCGACAAGGCCGCCATTCTGGAGGCAATCGACCGGCTGGAGGCGGGAGGAACGACCGCCGGTGGCGCCGGACTCCGGCTGGCGTACGATGTGGCCCGGGAGCACTATCTGCCGGAGGGTAACAACCGGCTGATCTTGGCCACCGACGGTGATTTCAACGTGGGCCTAAGCTCCGACGCCGAGATGATCCGGCTGGTCGAGACCCGAAGAGAGGAAGGAACCTTTCTCACGGTGCTCGGCTTCGGCACCGGAAATTTGAAGGACACCAAGATGGAGCAGAGGGCCGACAAGGGAAACGGCCACTACGCGTACATCGACAACTTCCGGGAGGCCCACAAGGTCTTCGTGCGGGAATTCGGCGGCACGCTGTTCACCGTCGCCAAGGACGTGAAGATTCAAGTGGAGTTCAATCCCGCCCGAGTACAGGCCTACCGGCTGCTGGGCTACGAAAACCGGGTACTGGCCAAGGAAGATTTCGCCGACGACAAGAAAGATGCGGGCGAGATCGGGGCGGGGCACGCCGTCACCGCGCTGTATGAGGTGGTTCCGGTGGGAGCTCCGACCGTGGCGGTTGCCGGAGACAGTCTTACCTATCAGCAGGTCACGCTCAAACCCACCGCAAGCCGGAGCAGCGATCTGTTGACCGTCCGGCTCCGCTACAAGGAGCCGACCGGGACCAGAAGCCGGCTCCTGTCGACTCCGGTGAGGGATGAGGGACAGCGGGGGACGCCGGATCTGCAGTTCGCCTCCGCGGTAGCGGCCTTCGCGATGGTACTGCGCAACTCGGAGTACAAAGGCAGCGCCGATTACAACCTGGCGCTGGCCCTGGCGCGGGGGTCGCGCGGCGAAGACGAGGAGGGCTACCGCGAAGAGTTCATCAGCATGGTGGAGCGGGCCAGGACGCTGAGTGCGGGTGGAGAAACGGTTAGCCGGTAAGGTGGTGAACGGTGAACGGTGAACGGGAACAGCGTAAGCGGTAAGCGGTAGGCGGTGAGCGGGTTTGCTAGAGAGTCTGTTTCTGGCAGCCCGCTCACGCTTTTTCTTTACCGCTCACGCCTTATCTTTCCCGCAACCAGGACAGGTGTCCGAGTGGCTGAAGGAGCCGGTCTCGAAAACCGGTATACCCGCAAGGGTATCGTGGGTTCGAATCCCACCCTGTCCGTCGCAATATCCCGTCTCGGACGTTCCCTCGTGCACCTCGCTCAAACGCCGCAGTAAACCGCCTGCACCAAGGTGCAGTAGATCCATCATGCACCCGGTGCGGTATTGCCGCGTCCCCTTGCCGCCGCCGTCGCGCAGCTGCCAGTGGCAGAGCAATGGCGCCGGCAGGTCGAGGGAAATCAGCAGCGGAGGGCTGAGCGGAGCTACTACACACTACTTGCGAGGCAGTCATGAGAGCCGAACTAATCGAGACCGTGCAGGCCGAGTTGAAGCGGTTCGCGACCGACCTGGACCTATCAGAAGATCAGAAGGCCCAGCTGAGAATGGGGTTGGAGGACGCACACGGCAGGATCGAGGAGGCCCGCGGAAGGAACCCGTCGCGACTAGAAGTTATCTCCAAGGTCAGAGAAGCTCGCAGCTCCCTCCGCGAGCGCGTCGAGACATTCCTGACCGAGGAACAACTCACCAAATGGGATAGGGAAGTAACCAAGGCCAAGACCTTCCTGGGAGAGCAGGTCGAGTCCTAGCTCATCCCTTGCGGCTGGGCGGAGCTCCTCCGCCCGCCCGGCCACCCTGCCGCAGCTTCCCCGCCGAGAACTTACGATTCACATAGAAGCTCACCCGAATTTCCCTCTCCTTTCAGTGACATCTCT
>JBJMPB010000203.1:0-7526 GCA_045803455.1 Gemmatimonadales bacterium
CGCGAGGTGAACACGATGGGCTCCAAGGCAGGCGATGCGGAGATCGCTCAGTACGTCGTGGCGATGAAGGGCGAGTTGGAGAAGTTCCGGGAACAGCTCGAGAATCTCGAGTGAAGCCGTTTTTCCTGGTGCTCTCTGCTCCGTCGGGTGGCGGAAAAACCACGATTGCCAAGATGCTGTTGCAGGGCCGGGAGGATCTCGGCTACTCGGTCTCGGCAACCACTCGGCCCAAGCGCCCCGATGAGCGGGACGGCATGGACTACCACTTCCTCTCCCGTGACGAGTTCATCCGCCGGCGGGACCACGGTGAGTTCCTGGAGTGGGCCACTTATGGCGGCGAGCTGTACGGAACGCTCAAGAGCGAGATCGAACGGATCTTCGCCAGTGGTCGGAACGCGGTGCTCGATGTGGAGATCGAGGGCGCCCGGCAGATTCGGAAAAATTTTCCGAACGCGCTGCTGCTCTTCGTTCTACCGCCCTCGGCCGAGGCCCTGGTCGATCGGCTGACAGGCCGGAAGACCGAAGATCCCGAGCTGATGCGGACCCGGATCTACCGGGCGGCGGACGAGCTGGTGGCAATCGCGGAAGACGACTATGCCATCTACAACGAAGATCTGGTCGTCGCCGTCGCCCAGGTAGCCGCTATTCTGGAGGCGGAATCCTGGCGGGTGGCCAGACAGGATACGCTGCCGGATTTTATCGAGAAGCTCAGGCGGGACGTGGTCAAGGCGGCGGAGAAAATTGGCAAGAAGTCAGCAGTCAGGGGTCAGGAGTCAGGACTCCGCGATCGTCGCCGTTCCTGACTCCCGACTCCTGACTCTCGACTAACCTCCAACAGGATCAAACATGCGGATAATCACCCCCAGCGAAGTCGCCAAGCAGGCGGGCAACAAGTACCTCGGCGTTCTTGTCGCCGCAAAGTTCGCCCGCTATCTCAACGAGTTTCCCAAGGACCACCAGGCCCGGTCAAACGAGAAGCTGACCACCAAGGCCATGCAGGAGCTCGTCGACGGCGAGCTGAATTACAAGCTCCTTCGCCGCCGCCGCTCAGAGGCGTGACCGTGTGGGCCGGCCGACGCGTCGTACTCGGCGTGTCCGGCGGTATCGCCAGCTATAAGAGCTGCATCCTTGCCCGGCGTCTTACCGAGGCCGGCGCCGAGGTCGAGGTGGTGCTGACCAAAGGGGCCGGGGAGTTTGTCGGTCCGGTTACTTTCGAGGCGCTCACCGGGCGCCCTGTTCTGAGCTCCCTCTGGGAGCCAGGCAGGGCGCTCGCGCACATCCAGCTTAGCCAGAAGGCCGACCTCATCATTGTGGCGCCGGCCACCGCCCACCTCATTGCCCGCGCTGCTCAGGGTCTGGCCGACGACATCTTGACCACGCTGCTCCTGGCTCGCACGGTGCCCCTGCTTCTTGCCCCAGCCATGAATGACGAGATGTACGCCCGGCCGGAGACGAAGGCGAACCTGAAGAAATTGCGCGCAGCCGGAGTGGCCGTCGTGGGTCCGGAGATCGGCGCCCTGGCCGAGGGCCCTTCGGAGCGACCTGGCCGGATGAGCGAGCCCGAGACCATCATCGCTCATGCAGCCCGTCTTCTCCGTGGCGGCCAGCTCTCGGGACGCAAGGTGATCGTTACCGCCGGTCCGACCCGTGAGTCGATAGATCCGGTTCGAGTCGTAACCAACCGTTCGAGCGGCAAGATGGGGTACCGTGTGGCCGAGGCGGCGTGGGAACGGGGAGCCGACGTGGTCCTGATCAGTGGCCCCGTCGGGCTGCAGGATCCGATCGGAGTCGTCGTGCACCGGGTGGAGACCACGCTCGAGATGGAGCAGGTCGTGCGGGCGGAACTACCCCAGGCCGACGTGCTGATCATGGCTGCGGCACCGGCGGACTTTCGTCCCAGCAGTCCCAGTGATGGCAAGCGCCCTCGGGTAGACGGCGCCCTGGCCATTCCCATGGAGCCGACGGGTGACGTACTCGATTCCACCCGCGGGGTGCGGAAGCCGGGCAGTCTCATCGTAGGCTTTGCTCTGGAGACTGGCGATGCGTTGTCGAAGGGTCTGGCCAAGCTGGAGCGAAAGGGGCTCGATCTGATCGTGGTGAACGATGCGCTCGAGCCTGGCGCAGGATTCGAGAAGGACACCAATCGTGTCGCCCTGCTTGGCCGGGACGGTACCCGCCAGATCCTGCCGCTCCAGTCGAAGCGGGAAGTTGCCGACGCGATCCTGGATCGGGTGGAGCAGACCATTGGCCGGTGAATGGGAGCGGTATCTGCGACAGCAGATCGAGCTGGGAGGCGCGGAGGTGGTTCTGAGTCGGGCGGTCAGTCGGTCAGGCGGTCAGGCGGTCACCGCTGATCCGGAAACCGCCGAGGCAGATCAGCCCAAATCGCCGCCCCGACCTTCCGACCGTCCGACCGTCCGACCGTCCTGGCAGAAAGGCGCTCCCCCGATCCCTGGTACGGGACTCGCCGTCGAGTCGCCGAGTCATGGGCTCGACGATGAGCTGGTTTCGCTGGGCACGCTGGAGGATGTGGCCGAGCGGATCCGGACGACCCATTGTTGTGCGCTGTGTCCCAACCGGACCAACGCGGTTCCCGGTGAGGGAAATCCTCAGGCCAAGCTCTTTCTGGTAGGTGAGGGCCCGGGTGCCACAGAGGACGCGCAGGGCCGCCCGTTCGTAGGGCAGGCGGGAAATCTGCTCAATGGTATTCTCGAGGCCATTGAGGTCCCCCGAGACACCGTTTACATCACCAACATTGTCAAGTGCCGACCGCCCCAGAATCGAAAGCCCTTGCCCGATGAGATCGCGGCCTGTATTCCATACCTACATCGCCAGATTGAGATCGTACAGCCGAAAGTGATCCTGGCCCTCGGGAGCACTGCGGCCGAGGCGATCCTGGGGCTGCGAAAGAGTCTGGGGGAACTGCGCGGCAAGGTGCACACGTACAACGGTATTCCGCTGGTCGTGACGTATCATCCCGCGGCGCTGCTCCGCAACCCGAACTGGAAGAAGCCTACCTGGGATGACGTCCGTATCGCACGACAACTACTCGACCGCTGAGACCTACTCGGCCCGATCGGCGCCCTGGAGTCAGGAAGCCGAACAAGCCGTGTTGGGCGCGATGTTGCTGGACCAGGACGCCGCGCTGCGCGCCGCCGAGCTGGTGGACGACTCCATGTTCTACCGGGAAGCCCATCGCCGGCTGTTTCGCGCGATGCTGGCGCTCACTGAGCAGCGGGTCGTCATCGATCACATCACGCTCCGGGACGAGCTGCTCCGCCGTGGAGAGCTCGACGCGGCCGGCGGTCTGGAGTATCTGGCCGAGCTGGTCGACGCGGTTCCCACCGCGGCCAACATCGAGTTCCACTCCAAGATCGTCAAAGACAAGGCGATTCTCCGCCGGTTGATCGAGAGCTCCACCTCGATCATCACCGAGGCCTATGACGGCCATTCCACTGCCAACGATCTGCTCGACAGCGCCGAAGCCAAGATTTTCCAGATCTCGCAGCAGCGGGGCGACGAAGGGTTCACCCGGATCAAGGAGATGCTGTGGCCCACCATGGAGCGCATCGAAACGCTCCAGCGGAGTGGGAAAGCGATTACCGGTGTACCCAGCGGTTTCACAGATTTGGATGAGATGACCTCGGGCTTTCAGGCCAGCGAGCTCATCATCGTGGCGGCCCGGCCTTCGATGGGAAAAACGGCATTCTGCCTCAACGTGGCCACACAGGCCGCGGTAGACGGCTTCGGGGTGGCCGTCTTCTCGCTGGAAATGTCCAAGGAAGCGCTGGTCCAGCGGATGCTCTGCGCTGAGGCCCGGGTGGATAGTCAGGCGGTACGGCGGGGAACCCTTCGCGACCCGGACTTTACTCGGCTCGCCCGGGCAGCCGGCATCTTGCAGAGCTGTCCGGTGTGGATCGACGATTCGCCGGCTCTCACGCTGCTGGAGATGCGTTCCAAGGCCCGCCGGCTCAAGGTGGAAAACGACGTGCGGCTCATCGTGGTGGATTATCTCCAGTTGATGCGGAGTCCGGAGTACGCCGAGAATCGAGTCCAGGAGGTGTCCGATATTTCCCGCTCGCTCAAGGGCCTGGCCCGGGAGCTGGACATCCCAGTTATCGCGCTCTCGCAGCTCTCCCGCGCATCGGAGCAACGCGGGGGCGAGCGGAGGCCCATTTTGTCCGACTTGCGAGACTCGGGAGCGATCGAGCAGGACGCCGATGTGGTGCTCTTCATCCATCGCCCGGAGATGTACCAGAAAGAGGACAGTGAGGGCAACAGCCTCGAAGGAACAGCCGAGGTCATCGTGGGCAAGCACCGCAACGGACCTACCGGTCTGGTGAATCTGTACTTCCACAAGCAGTTCACCCGGTTCGACAATCGGACCGAGAGAGAGGCACCGGAGTGAGGCGGACAGGCGGGCAGGCGGACGGTCGGAGGGGCGGAGGTTTGCAAGCTCAGATTCTTCGCTGCGCTCAGGGTGACCAGGCTCCGACCCTCCGACACTCCGGCCCTCCGACCACTTACCATGCCTAAACCCCGATCCGTCTACCGCTGCACCGAATGCGGGCACGAGCACCCCAAGTGGGTGGGACGGTGCGAGGCCTGCGCCGCGTGGAACTCAATCGCGGAGGAGCCGGTCGGTAAGGCGGTAGGACGGAAAGGCGGTAAGCAACTCGGCAGAGGGCTACCGTCCTACCGTCTTACCGACTTACCGGCCTCCCGCCTCCGCGACGTGGCGGCGCAGCCGCTGGAACGCTGGCGCACCGGCCTCAACGAATTCGACTTCGTGCTGGGTGGCGGAATCGTTCCCGGTTCGATGACGCTCATCGGCGGTGAGCCAGGCATCGGCAAGTCCACCCTCCTGCTTCAGGCCGCCGCGCGTCTGGAGAATGCGGGTCACACGGTCTTATACACCAGCGGCGAGGAGTCGCCGGACCAGATCCGGCTTCGGGCAGACCGCCTGATCAACGAAGATGCCGGACCGGTGCATGTTCTGGGCGAGACCCGGCTCGAGTCAATCATCCAGGCAGTCGGCACCGTGGGCGCTGATGTGGTCGTGATCGATTCAATTCAAACGGTGTACACCGATCAGCTGGAGAGCGCTCCCGGCAACGTGGGACAGGTGCGGGAGTGTTCGGGCCAGCTCATGCGGTTTGCCAAGGAAAGCGGAACTTCGGTCATCGTGGTGGGGCACGTCACCAAAGGTGGCGGCATTGCCGGCCCCAAGACGCTGGAGCACATCGTCGACACCGTCCTCTATTTCGAAGGCGAAGCCACGCTGGATTACCGGCTGCTGCGCACCACCAAGAACCGGTTTGGCTCGGTCGATGAGCTGGGAGTTTTTTCCATGACTGAGACCGGCTTGGTGGCGGTGCCCAACCCCTCGGCGGTGTTCCTTGCCGCACGGGCTGGGGGCACCAGCGGCAGCGCCGTCACTGCGCTCATGGAAGGCACCCGGCCGGTGCTGGTCGAGGTCCAGGCTCTCGCGGCCAAGTCTGGCTACGGCACCCCGCAACGAGTGGCCACGGGGCTGGATCCGCGCCGGCTGGCGGTACTGCTCGCGGTACTCGAGCGCCGAGCCGCTACATCGTTTGCTAATCTCGATGTGTTCGTCCAGGTCACAGCAGGTGTGCGGCTCAACGAGCCGGGTGCTGACCTCGCGGTGGCAGCTGCTCTGCTATCGAGCTTGTACAATCGGCCGGCCCCGGCGGATGTGGTCTTTCTGGGCGAGATCGGGCTCGGCGGCGAGATCCGACCCAGCGGAGCGGTCGAGCGCCGGATCGCCGAGGCGGTGCGGCTGGGTTTTCCCCGGGTGTTCGGCTCTTCCCGCAGCACGGTGCAGGTGCCCGGCGCATCGCTGGTAGGACTGGATCACGTGGATCAGCTGGTGCAGGCTCTTGCCGCGTGACGTCGCCGCAATCGTAGTCGCCGGAGGGCAGGGCCTTCGCTTTGGCGGCGGTGTCCCCAAGCAGTACCGCCCGGTCGGAGGAATCCCCATCGTGCTTCGGGCGCTCCGCCCCTTCACCTCGCATCCCGAGATCACGCAGGTGGTCCTGGTGCTGCCGCCCTCAGACGTGGCTCAGCCGCCTGATTTCCTCGCCGAGCTCCAGTCGGTCCGCGGCTCCATTGCATTCTCTATTGCTCCGGGTGGCGGCCACCGGGGAGATTCGGTCCGCAGCGGGCTGGCCCAACTGGGAGACTCCTGCGCCGTGGTGCTGGTGCACGATGGCGCTCGCCCCTTCGTCGAGCGCGACGTGATCGACACGGTCATCATGTATGCCCGGCAAGGGCAGGGTGCAGTCGCCGCTGTGCCGATGAGCGACACCCTGAAGGAAGCATCTCGTCATGAGCCCAGCCGGGTGCTGCGAACCCGGCCCCGAGCCCGTCTCTGGCGGGCGCAAACTCCTCAAGGATTCCCCCGGACCATGCTGGAGCAGGCGTACCTGCGGGCGGCACGGCTGGGGCGCCGAGCCAGCGACGACGCCGCACTGGTAGAAGCAATGGGTGTCCCAGTGCGACTGGTGCCTGACTCGAGCAGAAACTTCAAGATTACTACTGCAGAGGATCTCGAGCTTGCGGAGCTGCTCGCCGGGGCTCCAAGGTGATTCTGCCGTTTCGCACCGAAGATGAGGTCGCCGCCGCCATTCCCCACGTCGGTCGGCATCTCCGCGCCGGAAAATTACTGGCCTATCCCACCGAAACCGTGTACGGCCTGGGTTCCGCCCCTACAGTTCCCGCGCTCGCGGCGCTGGCTCGGCTCAAGGGCAGGCCGGAGGGTAAGCCGTTCCTGCTCCTGATCTCCAGCCGGCGTATGGCCGAGGAGTGGGGACTGATATTCACGGCGTCGGCTACGGCACTGTCCGATGCATTCTGGCCGGGCCCGCTGACCCTGGTTCTGCGCGGCGGCGAGGGGCGTTTGCCGGACGAGCTCAGGGGGCGGGAGGGCGGAATCGCGGTCCGGTATACGTCCCACCCCGGTATCGCTCGCCTGGTGGCAGCCCTGGGCGAGCCGCTGACCTCCACCTCCGCCAATCGGCCAGGCAATCCTCCGGCACCCGGGGCAGACCGGCTGGTCGAAGTGTTCGGGCCGGAGGAGCGTAACGGCGAGCTGCTGGTGCTCGACGGAGGAGTGCTCGGCAACGTGCCGCCATCAACCCTGGTCGACTGCACCGACGCCGTACCGCGTCTGGTGCGCGAAGGCGCGCTGCCGAGGAGTGAACTGCGCCGGGCGGCGGGAAGACTGGCGCCGTGAAGGCGCGGAAGCGGGGAGGAGTTATCTTCTGACCATGCACGTGCTCTTTGTCTGCACTGGAAACACCTGCCGCAGTCCCATGGCCGAAGCATTATTGCGCGAGGCGCTCGCCAGCCGCGGGGCAGACCAGATTACCGTATCATCCGCCGGCACCGGCGCATGGGATGGGGCGCCAATCTCCGAAGGTGCCTATCTAGTCGGACTGGAGCACGGCCTGGATCTCAGCAGCCACCGTGCTCAGCTGCTCACTCGCGAAGCGGTCAAGGCCGCC
>JBJMPB010000249.1:0-3260 GCA_045803455.1 Gemmatimonadales bacterium
CGCTGCTGACACCGTTCTGATCACGAGCAACGGCTATTGGCATTCCGGACTCGTGGAACGGCAGTGACGGCTTGAGATGTGGTTGTGCTGATCGCAGGTATTCGCTGAAACCTGGAACTAGCTCAATGCCATCCAGAAAGATTGGAGCGGTTGCAGCGTGCCAGTCAAAAAAATATAGGTCCATCACTCTGGCTCATCCGACAGCCTGCTGGATCTTCTTGTTAGGCTACAGGGTAACTGCATACCAGAAGGTTAATTGAACTGGGAGAGTTTCCCCGGCGATTGCGGCTGCATTAGCTGAAATTTGTCTCAGCACCTGTATAAGACCTTTGCGTCGAGCCGGAGATCGCCCGAAACCGCGATCTGGTCCTGGACCGCATCTCCGGAACGGTCGACCTCAATCGGGCCTGCATCCGCGGCGCCAGAGAGCGAGGAATCCTCGATCGGTTGATGCCGGTATTGCAGGGCTGGATGCCCGAGGATTATGTCCGCTGCCTCGAGCGCATGCCTGACCTCTCCGGATTTCCGATCGTCGGCGTCGGCTCCATGTGCCGACGGCACCTCCACGGCCCACAGGGCATTCTGCAGGTCATTGAGACCCTGGACCGCGAACTGCGCGGAACATCCATCCGGCTTCACCTCTTCGGCCTCAAAGGGGTAGGGGCTGCCGAGCTCCGCCAGCATCCCCGCGTGGCAACCGTGGACTCCCAGGCCTACGGGACAAAGGCCCGGGTTGAGGCGCGGGAAGCCGGGATGAGCAAGACCAACCAGTTCCTCGCCCAGATCATGACCGAATGGTACCTGAAGCAGGTCGACGCCCTACAGGCTCCGGCCGGCGAGAACCGCCATCCGCCGGCACTCCTCGACCTGAGAATGTCGCCTCCACTGAGCCCCTTTGAAGCACGGCTTCATCGGGCCCGTGAACAGATGCGCGAGCTCCTCGAGGCAGGCGAGATCGATTGGCAGCAGCTTCATGATGAAAGCGTGCTCGCCTTCACCTGCGAGGACGACGAGGCCGAGACCTCTTCCCGTCCAGAACGGGCTTTGGCTGCCTGACAGCTTCGATTGGCGGCGCCGTTTCATCGACCAGGCCTACCTGCTGGCAGAGGTGGTCTCCAGCACCGACGACGACCGGATTGTCGAGACGGGGGGCGTTGGATCGATGCCAGGGTCCGGCTCTACAAGGCGCACCCCCATTGCGAAGCCGTCCTCGTGATCAAACAGGCGCGCCCAGAGGTAACCTTGAGGAAGAGGACCAGCGAAGGTTGGACGGTCTCGGCCCTCATGGACATGGGTGACGAGATCGTCCTGTCGGGCTTCGGCCTGCGCTGCACCCTCGGCGACATGTACGCCAACACCTCGCTCAGGCCCCGTCCGATCCGTGGTCCGAGTCCATGACGGACCTAACTCCCTTATGGGGCGTTCGCTCCCCTCTTGCGGATCACCACCTTCGCGATCCGGTAGCAGGCGGCAGCCACGGCCGTCTCGAAACCCGTCACCAACGCCTCGTCGCCATTCTCGCGAATGCGCGATCCAGGCCAAATCACATCGCTACTGCGGGGAAACCGTCTGGCATTCCGGCAGGCGGTGAACTGGCGCCGTCATAGCCTGCAACTGCTCAGGCTTGATACAAGGCGGGAAGCCGGCGGATTGCATCCCTTCGACCAGCCGCTGCCGCTCGGTATCAGTGTAGCCGGGGCTGTTCAGGGCAAAGCTCTCGGTCGTCAGGTCGGGATAACGATTGAGCGCCTCAAGGACGGTCGCCCTCGCTTCCCCCTGGCGGCCAAGCGCCGCATAGGTCACGGCCGCCTGCACCCAACCGCCGCGTGTTCGGGTCAGCGGATCCTCATGCTCCACGAGACGCAGGGCGTCCTCGTAGCGGCCAGCCATCATGTAGGCCAGCTTGTAGTACCCCGCAGCCGAGGCTGAGTAGTTCGGGTTGAGGCGGATGGCCCGATCCGCTGCCTGTGCGCCGCGCTCGGGCTCACCGAATTTGCTCGCCCACCCGGCATAGCTCGTGAGGATGCCGACGTCGCTCGGGTTCAGCCGCAATGCCGTCTCGAACTCGGCTTTCGCCCGCGGCAGGTCGCCCGCCATTCCGAGGATATGGCCAAGTGTTGCATGGGCGGCTTCGTCCTGGGGATCGAGTTCGACGCCGCGCCGGATCGCCTGCATCGCGGCCGCCCGCGCGGTATCGGCATCAGCCCCATAACGCATCGTCAGGTCGTGGGCGGCGGCCAACGCGACCCAGGCGCGGGCGAGTCTCGGATCCTGGTCCACCGCCTGCTCGAGCCAGCGGATCGCCTCCTCAATGCTTCCCTTGGTGAGGTGACCCATTGCCTCCTGGCCCATCCGATAGAGGTCGTAGGCTTCCAGGTCCTCCGGTCGCGCGCGTCGGCCTGCCACCCGCTCCGCTTCCAGGATTGCCCCACCTGAGGCGGCCAGCCGGGTGGCCACCTGCTCGGCGACTTCGGCCTGCACCGCAAAGACGTCCGTGGCAGGCCTGTCCCAGCGTTCGGACCACAGGTGCGTGCCGCGATCGGCCTCGATCAACTGCGCCGTCACGCGGACCTGCTCGCCGCTCCGCTGGACCGAGCCTTCCAGCACGTAGCCGACATCCAGCGCCTTGCCGACCGCCCGGATGTCGACCGGCTTGCCGGCGTAGGCCGCGGTGGCGTTGCGCGCCATGACATCCAGGTCACGGTAGCGGGAAAGGTCCGTGATGATGTCTTCGGTCATCCCGGCCGCCAAGCGCCCAGTCGCATCGTCGCCGCCGAGATTGTCGAACGGCAGCACGGCGATCGAAGGCTTGCCGATGCCGGTCTCATCAATGGTGGGCTCGCCCCTTTGAGACCACCACCAGAGACCGAGCCCCATGACGAGCACCACCGCCGCAAGAGTGGCTGCGAGGGGCCGACGGCGGAGGAGCCGCGTGCGCCACGACCAGCCCCGTTGGGCACCCTCCATTCTCAGGGTGTAGGTGCGTATGGGTTGCGAGATGTTCTTGACGCGCTTTTGTCCGGCAAAGTCGAAGGGCACATTGAGCTTGCCTTTCAGGTGATCGTAGGCGGTTCCCGAGACCATCACCCCACCCGGCTCGCAGAGCTGCTCCAGCCGCGCGACAATGTTCACACCGTCGCCGAGCAGGTCCTCGCCCTCGACCACCACGTCGCCGAGGTTGATCCCGATCCGGAACACGATCCGGCGCTCCGGCAGGGTGTCGTACTGGCGGGCTGCCGTTGCGGCCTGGATGGCAAGGG
>JBJMPB010000325.1:0-5004 GCA_045803455.1 Gemmatimonadales bacterium
CTTGGGATTCACAATTCGCCGGGTGTAGACCAGCGTCTGTGGAGACCCGAACAGCTCGATCCCTTCCAGGAAAAAGGGCCGCTTCTCGGGAAAGAAGAGCGCGAACCGCTCGTTGACCGTGACCTGACCCTCATCACTCTCCACCTGGCTGAAATCGGGGTTCATCGTGGCGTCGAGCGCGTAGCTGCTGAACCCGAGCCGCAGGTTGAGTCCGGCGTCAGGATTGAGGTCTTCCCGCACGAAGTCGCCGCTTACGCCCTCGCGAGCTCCCGGCGCGGTGGCGGTCACGAACGGCTGCGCCTCCATCGTTACCCCGTGGTGCATGTCGTGCAGTCCGCCCAGCGCGCCTTCCTGTCCCAGAAAGCTGGCGTTGGCCCGGCGCACGTCGGTCCATGTGTTGGTATAGCCGGTGCGCTGTACGACGCGGGTGACATTGAATCCCCAGCTCTGAGGGTTGCTTCCCGGATAACGCAGACTTTTGAACGGAATCCGGATTTCCACCTCGAAGCCCCGCTCGGTGATCCGGCCCTTGGAGTCCCAGGTGAAATCGGGGTTCTTGTCGGTGCTGCCGGGGATAAGGCTGCTCACCTGGCCCGCACCCTCGCTCCGAACGCCGTCGGTTTGCACTCCCAGCGCGTTCACCCCGAAGAAGAAGGCGCGCCGCCGGTCGTGAAAGGTGTCCAGATCGAGGACCACGGAATCTTCGTTGTCGATGTTGTCCCGGTCGGCCACGGTAGCCCGAATGCCTCGAGGATTGCGATCGTAGGCGATGATCCCGAAGTAGATCGCATCGGGCGCGTACCAGACCAGCACTTCGGTCTGTTCCTCGGCGGGCCGGCCATCCACCGGTTGATACTGCCAGAACCCGGTGAGCCGGGTGGCGTGCAACCACACCGGCTCATCCAGCTTGCCATCGATCTGGACCGAGCTCTCCAGTCGAGGAATCTGTGCGGTGGGTGAGCCCTTGCCCATCACCGTTGGGGCAGAGCCCGGACCGGGAGCCTGGATCAGCAGCAGGAGCGCGAGCACCATGGGTCAGTGCTTGATGCTCACACTGCTGAGCTGGTCACGGCCGGCGTGCCCCAGTACCGCCGGAGCGAGCTGATGATCACGGGCAAACCGCGGAACACACAGAAGACCACCGCCAGCCAGGCGCTTACTCGCAGCACCCGCATCATCCAGGGAACCTCCTGAGGCAGCCCCGTGTCCGCACCGAACCCGCTGAAGGCCTGCGCCAGGGCCAGCCCACAGAACGTCACCACCTTGGTGAACGCGTAACCGGTGCGCATGATGGTCGAGCCTACCAGAAAGCGCCCCAAGGCGGTTCGATGCTGGGCAAATGGGGCCGTCCCCTGCCCCACCCCGATGCTGCGCAGAGCATCGGTCAGGGTGGTCCGGGCGATGATGATCAGTGGGATAGCCAGCGGGATCATTCCCAGATCGGCAAAGCAGACCCAGAGCACCAGCTCATAAGTCCGGTCCGCAGCGATATCGAGCACGCTGCCGAAGAGACTGCTCTGCCCGGTCTTGCGAGCCACGATGCCATCCACCGTGTCGAGCATCAGTCCCACGAAGAGCAAACCGACGCCGGCAAGCCGTACCGCCGGAGACCCGAAGTAGAGAATCAGGATGTTGACCAGCAGGAGCGGAAAGCGCGATAGCGTGATCCAGTTGGCCAGCATGGCTATCTCCGACTACTCCTTTCTGCCGGCACGTAGGAGCCATGCTCGATGTCTTCCACGCTCGGCCTGGAGGGCCGCCAGCCCAGCAGGGTTTCCGCCTTCTTGCCCGATGCCTGCTGATCCAGAATCAGAGCATCGGCGTAGGGACCGAGTTTGCCTCGCGCTTGTTCCAGCGGCAATCCTACGGTTTTGCCGCCCGCGCCCGCACCCCGGCTGGCAGCAGCGGCGACATCGGCAACCCGGAACGACGGTCCACTGACCCCGAGCAGCAGAGTGCCCGGAGGGGCCTTCTCCAGCGCCAGGAGATACAGCTCGGCTAGATCGTCCACGTGGACGAAAGGCCAGCGATTCTCTCCGGTACCGACGTACCGCGCGGCACCTTCCGTCTGCGCCGACTCGACGAACCCGGCCGGAATGCCTCCGCCCCGGCCGTACACAATGGCGGGACGGATCACCACGCTGCGGATGCCGCGGCTCGCTGCCTGAAACACCCGATCCTCCACCGCCTGCCGCCAGCTCACCAGCTGGGCCGGCCTGGGCGGCGAGGTCTCGTCCACCACTTTTCCGCCGGTGTCACCGTGAGACCAGATCCCACTGGTATAGATGAAGGGCTTGTTGCTGCCTGACAGCGCATCGAGAATGGTGTCGATCGCCGGCCCATCGATGGCGGGGTCGTAGGTTGTCGCGAGGCTGATCACGCCGTCGGCCTCGCGAGCCGCGGCGGTTATGCTTCGAGGATCGCTGAAGTCGCCGCGCACTGCGCGAACGCCAGTAGCGGCGAGCTTCCCGGCGGAAGCATCGCTCCGAGCCAGAGCGCTCACTTCATGGCCGGCCGCCCGAAGCCGCTCAGTCACGGCGCTGCCGATGTATCCAGTGGCGCCGGTCAAAAATACCTTCATACTTGCTATCCTCAGGTAAGGGACAGAACGTTTGACTGAATCCTATAGTACACCCAACCAACTGGCGGGCGCTTCCGGTTCCACCGTGGATACCGGCGTCCGGATTCGTCACGCCCGCCCCGACGACGCGCGAAGCTGGGCCACTTTGCGGAATGCACTCTGGCCCGATCAGCCTCTACAGGAGCTGCTGGATGAAGCGGAAATGTTCTTCAGCACTGGCGATGGCCGGCTCGCGTCCGTACTGGTGGCTGAGAAAGCGGGCGAGGGTCTGGTCGGGTTCGCCGAGCTCTCACTCCGCCCCTATGCTGAAGATTGCCGCACCAGTCCGGTGGCATTCCTCGAGGGCTGGTACGTGACCCCATCGATGCGGCGGCAGGGTGTCGGCCGAGCACTCGTGCGAGCGGCGGAGCAATGGGGACGGGCGCAGGGATGCCGGGAGTTTGGGTCGGACACGCAGTTCGACAACAGCACCAGCATTGCAGCACACCTGGCGCTCGGCTTCGAGGACGCCGGTGCCCTGCGCTCCTTCCGGAAAGATCTGTAGAGGAGAGACTCATGCCCGCTGTTCCCCATCCCAAACGCTTCGGTGTTCTCGGCTCAGGAGAGGTGGGTCAGGCGCTGGCCAAGGGGCTTGCCGCCAACGGCTATGAGACGCGGATCGGAACCCGCTCGCCCGGCAAGCTGGCCAAATTCTCCCGCAGCACCGGGATCGAGGAAGGCACCTTCTCCTCGGTGGCCGCCTGGGGTGAGGCTCTGGTGCTGGCGGTGTTGGGGACAGCCGCGCTGGAGGCAATTGATCTCGCCGGCCCCGACAATCTCAACGGCAAGTTGGTGATCGACACCACGAATCCCATCAGCAACGACCCTCCGGTGGACGGTGTGCTTCGCTATTTCACCGGACCCAACGAGTCGCTGATGGAACGGCTGCAGGCGGCGCACCCCCGCATTGCTTTCGTCAAGGCGTTCAATAGCGTGGGCAGCGACCTCATGGTGCACCCGCTCCTGTCCGGTGGTCCGCCCACCATGTTTTTCTGCGGCAACGATGCTGGAGCCAAAGCCGTAGTGGCCCGGCTGCTGGAGCATCTCGGCTGGGAGGGTGCGGACATGGGTAGTGTTGTCGCGGCTCGAGCCCTGGAACCGCTGGCTCAGCTCTGGTGCATTCCTGGTTTTCGGGAGAACGACTGGACCCACGCCTTGCGGCTGCTCCGGGTCTGAAGCGGGTTTTCACACCAGCCGACCTTCATTGGAGGAGACAATGTGCAGGAACATCAAGCGTCTGAGGCATCCCGATCATTCTCCCACCGACGAGGAGCTGCACAACGCTGCCTTGCAGTTCGTGCGGAAAATCAGCGGCTTCCAGGCACCGTCGCAGGCCAACCAGGATGCCTTTGATCAGGCGGTGCATGACGTCGCCGCGGTCTCGCGGGCGCTGTTCGACCGTATTCGGGTACGGGGACGCCCCTACGCCGAGTCGGCATGATCTGCCGGATCTGGAAAGGCTGGACCACGGCCCGAAACGCCGACACCTACGAAGGGCTGCTCAGGGCTGAGATCTTCACCGGCATCATCGAGCGGGGGATAACCGGATTTCAGGGCATCGACCTTCTGCGCCGTGAGGTGAAGGAAGGGGTGGAGTTCGTCACTATCATGTGGTTCGATTCTTTGCTGGCGGTGCAAAGCTTTGCCGGCGAGGATTATGAGCAGGCCGTGGTTCCGCCCCAGGCCCGCCAGCTCCTTATCCGCTTCGATGAGCGGTCGGCCCATTACGAAGTGCGCGAACGGCGCGGGCCCGGCAATGGCCACGCGGCCTGACTCTCCTGCAGGAGATTGCGACATGCGTATCGCACCACCGGTGGCTGGTCTCGTAGCACTGCTCCTCCTGACGACTCAGTCCTCCGTAACAGCCCAGACCCAAGGCTCCCGCTACATCAATCCGCCGAGTCTCACCAAGCCCAACGGCTATACCCACGTCGTGGTTGCCCCGGACAACCGCACCGTGTACGTGGCCGGACAGGTTGCCTTCGACAGCACCGGACAGCTGGTTGGTGCGGGCGACTTCAAGGCCCAGGCCCAACGAGTATACGAGAATCTGCGTCGCGCATTGACCAGCGTGGGCGGGTCGTTGGACGACGTGGTGAAGACCACCACGTTCATCACCGACGCCAAGAACCTCCCGACGCTTCGCGAAGTCCGGGCCCAGGTCTCCCGGTCCGGCCGGCCGCCCGCTAACACGTTGGTGGTGGTGTCCAGCCTCGCCCGGCCCGAGCTGATGATCGAGGTCGAGGCTGTTGCCGTACTGAGTCAGAGTGTGCGCTTTGCCCAGTGATGCCATGCGCGATCTGATTCTCCGCCGGTTCGAGCAACCGGACGAAGTGCGGGAGATGATCAAAGGACGGTTCGAGATCGTCCGGATGAACGGGATG
>JBJMPB010000436.1:0-5093 GCA_045803455.1 Gemmatimonadales bacterium
GATCAAATCGAACTTCCGTGAGGGGCTCACGGTGCTGGAGTACTTCATCTCGACCCACGGCGCCCGGAAGGGCCTGGCCGACACGGCGCTCAAGACGGCCGACGCCGGCTACCTGACCCGCCGCCTCGTGGACGTGGCGCAGGACGTCACGATCACCGAGGAGGACTGCGGCACGGTCCTGGGTCTCGAGATCGCGGCACTGAAGGAGGGCGAGGACATCATCGAGCCGCTGCGCGAGCGCATTCTCGGCAGCGTGGCCGGCGAGGACGTGTTCGATCCGCACGAGCTCGACGAGGACGGCGACCAGAAGCTCCTGGTGGAGGCCGGCAAGCTGATCGACGAGGAAGTCTCCAACGCGATCGACGACGCCGGGATCGAGAAGGTCAAGATCCGCTCGGTGCTGACCTGCGAGGCCCGCCGCGGCGTGTGCCGGATGTGCTACGGCCGGAACCTGGCCACCATGGACATGGTGGACATGGGCGAGGCGGTCGGCATCCTGGCCGCGCAGTCCATCGGTGAACCGGGTACGCAGCTCACCCTGCGGACCTTCCACATCGGCGGTACTTCGAGCCGCATCGCGGAAGAGGCGGAGCGGCGGGCCCGTTCGGATGGCAAGGTGAAGTACACCGAAGGGCTGGAGTGGGCCGACGTGCCGGTCGAGTACGAAGACGGCACCAAGGGCTCGATCCGGGTGGTGCTCACCCGGGAAGACGAGTCCGCGTCGGACGAGAGCAAGGAAGGCATTCTGGTGGTCGATCCCAAGGATCCGAAGCGGGTACTCAACCGCTACCCGGTTCCCGAGGGAGCGCTGCTCGCCGTGAAGGAAGGCGAGATGGTGTCCAAAGGCGACAACGAGCGCCGCGCGACCATTCTCTATACCTGGGACCCGTACAACGATCCCAGCATCATCAAGGCCGACGGCGAGCTCCGGTGGAAGGACCTGGTTCCCGGCGTCACGCTCCGCGAGGAGCTGGACGAAGGCACCGGTCTTCGGAGTCTGGTGGTCATGGCCGATCCGGACCGGGAGCTCCATCCTAGCGTCCTGGTGTATATGCCGAACCGGAAGGATCCGCAGGAGTACACCCTGGCGGAAGGCAGCCGCGTCATTCTGGGCTCGCCCACCGATCCGGTTACCCGGGGGATGGACATCCCCGATGCCGCCAACCCGTGGAGCACCAAGTTCCACGTGGAGGAGCGGCCGATCAACGAGGCCTGGCCGAGCAAGACCAAGAAGGAGAGCAAGGACAAGACGGTCTTCCTCAGCACGCCGGTCAAGGTGACCAAGGGTATCACGGTCACCAAGATCCCGCGGCAGGCGTACAAGACCCGCGATATCACGGGTGGTCTGCCCAGAATCGCGGAGCTGTTCGAGGCCCGGCGGCCGAAGGATCCAGCTACGATCTCCGAGGTCGACGGCGTGGTGAAGTTCGGCGAGATCAAGCGCGGCAAGCGCGAGATCTTCGTCTTCCCCGAGACGCCGGCAGGAGAGGCGGTCGAGGTCGAGCCTCAGCTGTACGAGGTTCCGGCCGGGAAGCACCTCCGGGTGCACGAGGGCGATCGGGTCCGGGCCGGCGACCGGCTGACCGAGGGACCGGTCAACCCGCACGACATCCTGTTGATCAAGGGACCCCGTGCGGTGCAGGAGTATCTGCTCAACGAGGTGCAGGAGGTCTATCGGCTGCAGGGTGTCCGCATCAGCGACAAGCACATCGGTGTGATCGTGCGCCAGATGCTGCAGAAGGTGCGGGTAACCGAGCCGGGTGACACCGACTTCCTGGAGGGCGAGACGGTGGATCGTCTTACCTTCCGCGACGAGAACGAGCGCGTCGTGAAACGGAAGGGCACCGCGGCGCAGGCCGAGCCGGTGCTGTTGGGCATCACCAAGGCGAGTCTCACGACCCAGTCGTTCATCTCGGCGGCGTCGTTCCAGGAGACCACGCGGGTGCTGACCGATGCCGCCATCCGCGGAGCCAAGGACGATCTCCTGGGTCTCAAGGAGAACATCATCATCGGACACCTGATTCCGGCGGGCAGTGGTATCTATCGTTACGCCGAGATCGACATCGAGCCGCCGGAGGGCTACGAGCCGCCTCCGCCGCGGATCGAGGAGGTGCCGGCAGTCGCAGCACCGCAGCTGACCGCCGCCGGGTTGTTGGCGGACGAGGAGTAGGCAGCGGTAAGCAGTGAGCAGTGAGCAGTAAGCGGTAAGCGGGCGGCCAGAGAAGATCATCTCCTCTGGCCGCTTTTGCGTGTGGACTGGATTGTTTCACCCGCTCACCGCTCACCGCTCACCGCTCACCGCCTCATTGCTTCGTATTCTTGCTCTCCATGGCGGTGACCCATTTGCCATCGGGTCCCTGCATATCCATCCTGAAGCTGTACTCCTTGGGGGACAGCTCCTTGATCACCACTCGCGACTTCATCTTCTGGCCACCCATCATTCCCTGGTCGGTATAGGTCCAGGTGTCGCCCTGCACGGTGCCTTTGGGCACACTGGCCATGTTCATGTTGGTGTTGTCCACCGCATAGTAGGTATAGACCTTTTCCTCGGTGTTATAGCCCAGGATGCCGATGCTCTTGTTGGTCCCCATCGGCGTCTTGGCCTCGGAGCGGCAGATCACGCTGTAGTGTCCCTCGAACCATTCGCAGTTATCGGTCGAGGTGATTTTGCCACCCGGTCCCATGGGGCCGGGCTTCATCTCGCCCTGGGCCTTCCACTTCCCTACGAAATACGCGAGTCGCTGGTGCTCCGGTCCAGGCTGGGCGGCTGCCTGGCTCTGGGCAGCTGCCAGCTGAACACCAGTCACAACTATCGCGGTGGAAGCAGCGAGGGAACGGAGCGCTGTTCTCATGGCCTTCTCCTCTGGTTGGTCGGGTAGTACGCGGGAAGATGCAAGCCGGATCGCGGCCGCGTCAATGACCGGCCTGGAACGGTTCCTAGCGCCAGCGGAACAGCTTTACCGCGAGCCCGAAGCTCACCACCATCCAACCGAGGATGATGGCGAGCTCGGGAGCGACTGTGCTAAGGCCCGCGCCGCGAAGCACATTCCCCCGCAGCGCATCGATCACCGCGGTAAGCGGCAGCGCCTGAATGAGTGGCTGGATCGGCTCCGGAAAGCGGGCGGATGAAAAGAAGACCCCGGAGAATATCCACATGGGAAGCATCGCCAGGTTCATGAGACCCGACGCGCCCTCCATGGTCTGGGCCCGCGACGCAATGAGCAGCCCGAGCGAGGCGAAGCAGAGAGAGGACAAGAGGCAAATCAGCAGCAGCAGCGGCAGGGAGCCCCGCATGGGTACGCCGAATACCAGCACGGCAAAACCGAGGAGCAGCCCGACCTCCAGGAAAAGCAGCGTGAGGCGCGACAAGGCGAAGGAGGCAAGGTACTGCCAGCGCGACATGGGGGTGGCGATCAGCCGCTTGAGCAGCCGTTTCTTCCGGGCGTCCACGATCGCAAACCCCAGCCCCCAGATCCCGCTTCCCATCAGGTTCATGCCGAGCAGGCCGGGGATCAGGAAGTCGATATACCGGGCGCCCCGCTCCTCAACCAGGCGGTCGCGGACGGGAACCGGGTCATGTCGCCCTTCGGCGCGTTGCAGAGCTTCATCGGCCAGCAATCTCCCGGCCCGGCTTTCCGGCCGGGTCGGGTCGTAGCGATACTCGATCCTGCCGGCTGGTGTCCGGGATACCACAAGGACTACATCGCCGGTTCGGAGCGCTTGGGCCGCCGCCGAGTCGGTCATCGATGAGGCCTGTAGCTCAGGGCCAGAGCGCAAAGCAGCCAGGAGCGTGGTGTCGCCCGGAGGGGCAACCACACCAATGATCGTCCGTTCCGGCGCCCGGTTGCGAAAGGCGATGCCCAGTCCGGCGGCCAGTAGTATCGGAAAGACAAATACCCAGAAGACCGCCTCGGGCTCCCGGAAGAACTCGCGATAGCGAACCCGGGTCAGCTGCACGAGAGGATGATCGGACCAGCGGCGCGGCTCACTCATCGCGCAGGTGCCTTCCGGTGAGCGACACGAAAACATCCTCTAGCGTAGCCGAATGGGTTCTCAGCTCCGACAGCTGGGCACCCTGCCGGCGAAGCTCCTGCAGCAGCGCGGGCATCGCTCGATGCAGTTCCTCCACCTGAAGCCGGTAGGTCCCGTCCCGCCGCTCCGCCTCGCAGACGCCTTCCAGACTCCGCAGCGTCCGATCGTCGATGGCTGGCGCTCCGGCAAGGGCAAACTCGAGCACATGCTCCGCCCGGAGGCCGGCGATCAGCTCGCGGGGCGTACCCAGGGCGATGGTGCGTCCGTGGTCCACGATCGCCACGCGGTCGCAGAGTCGCTCGGCCTCATCCATGTAATGAGTAGTCAGCAGAATCGACCTGCCGTCAGATTTGAAGATCTCGATCAACTCCCAGAGTTGCCGCCGGGACTGGGGATCGAGCCCGGTGGTGGGTTCGTCCAGGAAGAGCAGCTCGGGATTTCCCACCAGCGCGCAGGCGAGGGCCAGCCGTTGCTTCTGGCCGCCGGAGAGCTGGCCCACGCGGGAATGGGTCTTCTCCTGCAGCTGAACCATCGCGATCACGTTTGCCGGGGAGGCACCATCCCGATAGAAGCTGCGGAAGAGCCGCACCGTCTCTTCCACCGTGAGCTTTTCGGAGAATTGGGTTTCCTGCAAGGAAATACCGAGCAGTTCGCGGAGGGTCCGGTCATCGTCGCCCCAGTGACGGCCCAGGACCAGCACCTCGCCGCTATCCGGAGTGTTGAGCCCCTCGCAGATCTCGATCGTGGTGGTTTTGCCCGCGCCGTTGGGGCCGAGAAGGCCGAAGCACTCGCCCGCGCGGATCTCCAGGTCGAGGCCGTCCACCGCCACGACGTCCTGATAGGCTTTGCGCAGCCCCCGAACCTGGAGCGCCGGGCCTTGCTGCCGTGTTCTCATTGTGGGGGAACATAACGGCGTCAGTCTTCAGAGGGCCGATTCCAGGCACTACGAATGGTCTGCCAGGCGCGCTGCCATTCGTCGGGCCGCACGAGCAGGACGTACCCAAGGAATATGCCCGCCATGTACACGGCGGTCTGCACCAGCGGGGATGGATCGGAAGAGG
>JBJMPB010000647.1:0-3949 GCA_045803455.1 Gemmatimonadales bacterium
GGGAGAAGTAGGTGCTGATGCTCTCCGCCGGCACCGGAGTCCCCCCTTCCCCACCGATGAGCGTGGTGACACCCATGCGCAGCTTGTTCTCCGCGGCCGGACTCTGAAGCAGAACTTCCCCGGAGTGGTCCATCATGTCGATCCAGCCCGGTGAGACGTAGTGGCCGCCGGCGTCGATCTCCCGGCGGCCCTTCCCCGTCACCAGACCGAGCTTGGCGATTCTTCCCTCGCTGATGCCTACGTCGGCGCGCACCCAGGGATTGCCGGCCCCGTCGAGCACCCGCCCGTTCCGGATGACGAGGTCGTACTCCGTGCCGGAGGGGGTGGGCTGAGGAGTTGAGGTGGGACTCGCGCACGCTGCACAGAGCGCGAGGAGAATGGCCAAGGTGTCATTCTGAGCGCAGCGAAGAATCCCTCGGTGAGTCTCGGAGGGATCCTTCGCTTTGCTCAGGATGACACGTGATCTCATCAGTAGTTAATGTCGAATGCCACCAGCTTGAACACCACCGCGATGTAGAGCAGCGTGACCGTGGCCAGCACGAGCAGTCCGCTCCAGAGCTGTGAGCTCCAGGCCCGCCTGCCGCGCCGAGCCAGCCGGGCATTCCAGACCGCCACGCCGGCGGCGCCGAGGAACACCACCAGGCCGAGCAGCTGGAGCAGCCAGAGCCAGGGATCGCTCTTGGAGGTGAGCGCCGAGACCTCCGTGCTCATCCGCTGGATCTGCCAGGTCCAGCCGGCCAGCAGGAGCAGAAGAGCAACGGCCGCAATGCGCACCCACCGGTAGGCTGAGCGGGCCTGGCCTTGCAACGGAAAGGTGGCCCCATACCCCCAGCGAGCCAGCGCGGTCAGCGGCCAGGCGATCAGGGTCAGGAGCAGCACGGCCAGGCTGAACTCGGCCAGCGGCAGCAGCCAGGAAGGCGACTTCCACCATTTGGTCGGCCGAAACACTATAAAGGGAGAGATCTCATCCCCGCTCAACATCTCGACCCGTCCGCTCTCCACCTTGGCTCCGGCCACGTTCTTGCCGTCGACTTCCTGCCAGACGAAGGGCCGGATCTCGCGCCAATGCTTCGGCTCGCCGTTGAGGGCGGTAAGGTATGGCAGGGTGATAGTAGTGTCGGGATTGACCGTGACCTTGCTGGGGCTGATCAGATCGGTCAGCCCAAAGAAGTTGGAAACGGAATGGCGCGAGCTCTCGTACTGGCCGGCCACCTGCTGCGCATGAGCGTAGGCGATCGTCCGGTCCAGAGGTGTGGCCGTATCGGGAGCCGGCAGATAGCGGTCGGCAAACTGCTCGAACACCGCGGTCCGGATGGGACCCGCCGCGCCGTCCTTACCGGGGCTGTTCATTGAGATGAAGATGCCGATGCCGTCGTCGATGAAGAGGTGCAGATCGCTATGGAACCAGAAGGTGTCGCCCCCGTGGGCGATGGCCCGGTGGCCGTTGCGGTTGGTCTCGTAGAAGCCGAGCACCATGCGGTTCACCGCCGGCATGAGCGTGAGCGCGGTGGTGTGCATGAGCCTGGCCGTCTCCGGACGAAGGATGCTTGCCTCGCCGAAGCGGCCGTTCTGCAGGTGCGCAATCATGAATCGCGCCATGTCGGCGCCGGAGGCGGAGAGGGCTCCCGCCGGAGCGCCCACCACCATCTCGAAAGGCTTTGCCTCTCCGGAGGAGGCACTCTCATAGCCCTCTGACATGTCCTTGCGAAGTGCCGCCGGCAGCGGCTGGCGGAAGGTGGCGTGCTCCATGCCGAGCGGCTGGAAGATGTGATGCTCGATGTACTGCTCGAATGGCTCGCCCGACACCCGCTGGACGATGTACCCGGCCATGGCCGTGGCGTAGTTGGAGTACGCGGGCACCGTTCCCGGCGGATAGATCCGGGTCGGGGTCCAGGATTTCAGCCAATCGCCGTTCGGCTGCACCTTCGTGGTATCGTCGGAGAAGAGGTTGCGGCCCACCTCCTCGAATCCCGGCGTGTGAGTCATCGCGTTCCGCAGGGTGATCGGCTTGCCGAAGGCCTCGGGGATCTTGAAGTCGAGGTAGGTGTTGACGTCCTTGTCCAGGTCGAGCTTGCCCTGCTCGACCAGCTGCATCACCGCGGTCCAGGTGAAGAGCTTGGAGACCGAGCCGGGCCGGAACAGCGTCAGGTCGGGATCGACCGGCTTCTTCCGTTTGAGGTCGGCGTAGCCATAGCCCTTCTTGAAGAGCACCTGACCGTCCTTGACCACCGCCACCACCGCGCCGGGCACATCGCCCCGCTGTAGCGCGTAGGGAAGAAAGCCATCGAGCCAGGCCTGTACGTCGGCCCGGGTGAGCTGCGCCGCGCCTACTGGAGGGCCCTCCGGTCCGGATCGCTCGATCGAAGGCGCGGGCGGCCGCTGCGCCGGGCGCTGGGCTGCCAGATCATTCCGTCCGAGTGTCAACGCCGCGAGGAGGAGTCCCACCAGGAATCGTGTCATGCGCTCACCTGTCGGTTTAGGGGTGATTCTGCTGGACGCCGGAACCAAGCTGCTCGAACGTGAGGTTCTGGATTCGGTACCGCCGCCAGTCCTGATAATCGAAATGCCACCACTCCGCCTCGTAGACGCGGAAGCCTTCCGCTTCCATCGCATGACGCAGCAGATCGCGGTGCCATCGCTGGAGCGAGGTGCCGCCGGGATAAAGCGGATAGGATCGGTCGCTCATCTCGTCGTAGCCGCCGGTCATCCGAATCGGCTTCCCGGTCTTCAGGCTGTAGAGGGTGATGTCGACCGCGCAGCCGCGGTTGTGCCGCGACCCATCGGCGGGATTCGCGACGAAGAGATGTTTATCCACCGGCGTGCCGTCCCAGAACATCTTCGTGACGTACCACGGCCGATACGAGTCGTGCACCAGCAGCCCGTAGCCCAGCGGCCGGAGCCGCCGGGCGGCGCGGACGACCGCCTCCGCCGCCGGCCGCTGCATGTAAGCGTGGCCCGAGGTGTAGAACGGCGCGCCCATGAAGTTGTTGCTGGTGGCGTAGCGAATGTCGTAGGCAATGGTGGAATCGAGACTCCGGAGCTCGACCAGATCGGTGGGCCGGAAGTCTCCGGTCTCCTCGGGAGGGCTGGCCGCCAGCGCTTCGGTGCGCAGATCGGCGACGGGTTTGACCGGCGTGATCCGGAAGCTCACCCGGTCGTCGTCGCCGGCCAGGGCTCTCCGCTTGAAGGGAACCGATCCCGCGACGGCAACCGTCGCTTTGCCTTTGGCATCGCGCCGGAAGACGATCTGCTCGCTCTCGTACAGTCCCCAGTCCGGGAAGCGATAGACATCGCGCGACACCCTACTGAGCGGATACTCGAAGAACCACTCGATCAGCGCGTTGAGCTTGCCGTCCTTCTCGCGGATGTACAGCACGTCGTGGTTCCAGCCGTACTCGCCGATGAGCCCGGCGAATTCATCGCCGGCCGCCGCCGGCTTCGGCTGCGCCATAGCCACGTGCTTGGATCCAGGCGTGGGAAGCCGCTTCAGCGTGTCATTCCCCATGCCCATCCGCCCGGGCGGCAGCGGAACAATGCGAGCGGCCTGGCCCGGCTGGTCGGCCAGGACCAGGCCTGAGTCACCGGCCCGCAGCTCGGACCGCATCCCTCCCTGCACCGGCGTCAGGTAGAGTCTGCCGTCAAACTCCTCCAGGTCCACGCCGGTGTCGCCCTTCATGTACCGGCCCATGAGCGCGAGGGCCTGCGACCGGGTCAGCGGCGCCGGAGTGGGAACGGTGGGAAGCGGCTTCCCCGCGCGCGCCGCCAGCAGCATGCGGAGCGCCGCTTCGGCGATGGCATCGGTGACCGGATTGATCACATCGAGCGTCGCGACCACGACCACGCCGAGCGAATCGTCAGGAAGGGTCTCGAGCGAGGTGGCAAAGCCGTAGATCGCGCCGCCGTGTCCAATGGTTCGATGCCCGTCCAGCGTATCGATACCGAATCCGAT
>JBJMPB010000578.1:0-7772 GCA_045803455.1 Gemmatimonadales bacterium
TCATTGCAGGTGATCCGGTTGACGAAGGCATTCCGGTCCGGGCCGGTGATCTCGAACTCGCCCATGTGCGACACATCGAAGATGCCCGCGGTGGTGCGGACGGCGTGATGCTCCGCCAGGATCCCACTGGGGTACTGCACCGGCATCCCCCAGCCGGCAAAGGGAACCATTTTGGCGCCCAGGGCTTTGTGGGCATCATGCAAGGAAGTGTGCTTCAGAGTCTGGGCAGTAGTCATTTCTTACCTCGGGACTTTGGCCCCTTACCACTCACGCTTTTCTTTTCCCGCTCACCGCTCACGCTTTTATCTCCCATCAAAACCGCCATAATCGCCTTCTGAACATGCAGCCGGTTCTCCGCCTCGTCCCACACCCTGGATTGCGGCCCCTCGATCACGTCATCAGTGACCTCCTCGCCCCGGTGCGCTGGGAGACAGTGGAGAAAGATGGCGCGCCGGTCCGCCAGCTTCATCAGATCGCCGTTCACCATGTATCCCTGAAAGGCTCGAGCCCGCTGTTCCTGCTCTTCTTCCTGTCCCATGGAGGCCCAGACGTCGGTGTTGATCACGTGCGCGCCGTGCACCGCCTCCTCCGGTTCGTGGGTGAGCATGATTCGCGCCTTGGTGCGGTTGCGCTCCAGAATCTCCGCATTCGGCTCGTACCCCTGGGGACAGGCCAGACGAAGCTCGAAGCCGAGGCTCCCCGCTGCGTTGATCCAGCTGTTGGCCATGTTGTTGCCATCACCTACCCAGGCCACGACCTTATCGTCCCAGCCTCCCAGCGCCTCCCGGATGGTGAGCAGGTCGGCCATAACCTGGCAGGGATGCAGCAGGTCGGTGAGACCGTTGATCACCGGAATGCTGCCGAACCGGGCGAGCTCTTCCACATCGCTGTGATCGAAGGTGCGGATCATGATCCCGTCGAGATAGCGGGAGAGGACCCGCGCGGTATCCCGGATCGGCTCGCCCCGGCCCAGCTGAATGTCCCGGGATGAGAGGAAGAGCGCATGCCCGCCCAGCTGGAACGCGCCGACCTCGAACGACACCCGGGTGCGGGTGGAGCTCTTGGCAAAGATCATCCCCAGCGTCTTCCCGGCCAGCGGCTTCTCCTTGTAGCGGGCCCGCTTCATCCGCTGGGCGAGAGCGAACACGGCGAGGAGCTCTGGTTTGGAGAAGTCGGGGATGGAGAGGAAGTGACGAGTCACGCGCCAATGGTATCCACCACCTGCTGCTATGGCAATTGCAGGCGTTTCACTAGGCGGGAATAGCGGGGATCGGCTCGCAGTTGATCCAGCCGAGGGTCGATGCGAAGGTACGGCAGCAGCTCGGACCGCTCGACCATCGCCTGATCCAGTGAAGCAAACGCCTTGCTCCGCTCTCCCAATGCTGCCTGAACGCAGGCCTCGAGATAGGGTGGAACCGCGGTGGGCCAGAAGGGAGGCCGCAAGCCTTGCATGATGGAGCGCGCCGTATCGGGCTGGCCCGACAGCGCCATCAGCTGCGCCGCCGCGATTCTGGGTGCCAGTCGAAGAGGCGCACGTCGGGCTGCATTGCTCAAATAGGTCCTCGCCTGCCCATAGTTCGCGGCAGCCTGCTCCAGCAAAGCGAGGTCGAACTGCGGCCGCCAGCCGCTCGAGTCCAGCTGGATTGCCCGTGTGAGTGTCTCACGGCCGCGCTCGAAGTCCCGGGTATGCAGATAGTGCCAGCCCAGCTGCTCCAGCGCCGCCGGCGAGAGCGGACTCAGCTCGACAGCGCGCAGGCTCATGGCAAGCGACTCCTCGCGCCGGCCGATCGCCAGCAGGAACCTGGAGTATGCCGCGTAGCCATCGGGGGATTTGGGCGCCAGCTCGATGGCGCGCTGGAACTCTCTGTCGGCCCCGGGCCAGTCGCGATAGTAGCCCATTCGGATCTCGCCCAGAATCCGATGGGGTAGCGCCAGCGCGCTGTCGAGCTGCAGCGCCCGGCGGGCCGCGGTCTCCGCTGTGAGCAGGGTCAGCCGAGGGGGCAGCTCCTGCTGGACGCCGGGCATCTGAGCCTCGGCCAGCGCGGCGTGAGCCAAGGCAAAGGCGGAATCGAGCCTAATTGCCTGGATGAAATAGTTCACTGTCTGTGCGGCGTCCCGGCTGTCACCCCGGCGCAGAAGGTATTGCCCGGCGATATACGCGTCATATGCCTCGGTGCTCGAGGTGGGACCGAGTCGGGCTCCGAAAACAGAATTGGCGGCGGGAACTCGCAGCGTCAGCGCGATCGCCCGGGCGATCTCGTTCTGGACCTGCAAAAGATCTGAGGCTACCGACTCGTAGGTCTCCGACCAGAGATCGAAGCCTTCGCCCACGTCCACCAGATGAGCGGTAACTCGCAAGCGACCGCCAGCGCGGCGGACCGTGCCGTCGAGAACAGTGCCAACGCCCAACCGCTCTCCCACCTCCACCGGGTTGGCCTGACTGCCGCTGACCAAAGGCCCCGGCAGCTCCGCTACGCTGAGGTGGGATAGTTGGCTCAGAGTCCGGGTCAGCTCGGTACCGATTCCATAGCCCAGGTAGTTGTCTGACGAGTCCGGGTTGGTATTGAGAAAAGGAAGCACGGTAATCGAGCTGGGCCGGGGCTTAACCATCACAGGCTGAGGCATCGCCGGAGCGTTGAACCGGAGCCAAAGACTCACCAGCAGGAGCCCTGACACCGCAATGCCGAACAGCCGCCAGTGGGGTGGAATGCGGCTGATACCGTTCCTCGATCGCGACAACGAGCTCTCGGCCATGTTCGAGTATAGACCAACGCCGGTGAGTGAGCCACGAGAACTCGCGATTGACGCAGCCTGCATTGGAGATACCTTAGCGCATGCCATTCCCAAAACTGACGGCGCTGTTCTCGCTGCTGCTGGCCGGTTCTGCCACCGGGCAACAACAGGCCATAGTCGTGCGGGCTGCGCGGATGGTGGACGTGGCCCGAGGTCAGTTGGTTGCACCGGCAGTTCTCGTCATCTCCGGAGACAAGATCCGGAGCGTCGGCGCCTCCGACGTGCCGGCGGGGGCCCGCACCATCGATCTGGGTGATCTCACCCTGATGCCGGGTATGATCGACGCGCATACCCATCTGACCATGGACATCGCGGGCGACTGGGTAACCCGGTCGGTCCGGGAGCTGCCGGCCGACGCCGCCTTGCGCGGCGCCAGAAATGCTCGGCTCACGCTGCTCGCCGGATTCACTACAGTGCGGGATGTGGGCGCCGGCGGCTTTGCCGACATCTCGCTGATGAAAGCGATCGATGCCGGGATGGTGATCGGCCCCCGGATGATCCCGTCGGCTCATGCGATCGGCATTACCGGAGGCCACTGCGACGAGACTGGCTGGGCGCCAGGGGTGAACGAGCTCAGTTGGAGGGAAGGCGTCGCGGACGGAGTGGACGAGGTCGTCAAGGCCGTGCGCTACCAAATCAAGCATGGCGCCAAGGTGATCAAGGTCTGCGCCACTGCCGGGGTGCTCTCATTTGATGCGACGCTCGGCGCCCAGCAGCTGAGCGACGAGGAGCTGCGCGCCATCGTGCAGGAAGCACACCGCCACGGATTGAAGGTCGCCGCTCACGCTCATGGGACCGAAGGCATCAAGGCCGCCGTGCGAGCGGGCGTTGCTTCGATCGAGCACGGCTCCATGCTCGACGATGAGGCTATCGGCCTCATGAAGCGAAACGGAACCTACCTGGTTCCCACCGCCTACCTGCTCAGCACCTTCCATTTCGACAGCATGCCTCCCGCCATAGCCGCCAAGGCTCGGCAGGTGATACCGCTGGCGCAGGAGAGCCACCGGCGGGCCATCCGCGCCGGGGTCAAGATCGCGCTGGGCACCGATGCGGCGGTCTATCCTCACGGCGACAACGCCCGCGAGCTGGCCACCTATGTGGATTACGGAATGCGGCCGGCCGATGCTCTCCGAACCGCTACGGTAAACGCGGCCTATCTGCTGGGAGTCACCGACCGCGCCGTTATCGCTGCAGGGAAGCTGGCCGACCTGATCGCCGTGCGGGGGAACCCGCTGGAGGATGTGAAGTCTGTTCAGCAGGTGTTGTGGGTGATGAAGGGAGGAGTTGTCGTGAAAGAAGCAGGTAAGTGACCAACCGCCCGTCCGCCTGAGCGCCCGTCCGCCTAAAGTATATACCTCCGCAAATCGTCGTCGCTGATAATCCGCACCAGCCGCTCCCGCACGTTCACCCCATCGAAAACGATTCGCTTCTCCGGATAATCCGGCAACTCGAACAAGACCTCTTCCATCAGCGCGGCCATGACGGTGTGAAGCCTTCGGGCGCCGATATTCTCCATCCGGTCGTTAGCCATGAACGCCACCCGGGCAACTTCGGCGATTCCATCGGGCGTGAACTCGAGCTGGGCTCCCTCCGCCGTGACCAAGGCCTGATACTGCTTGGTCAGCGCGTTCTCGGGCTCGGTCATGATCCGCACGAAGTCCTGCTCGGTGAGCGGCTGAAGCTCGACCCGGATGGGGAAGCGCCCCTGCAGCTCGGGGATGAGGTCCGACGGCTTGGAGACGTGAAACGCGCCGGCGGCGATAAATAGAATATGATCGCTCCGCACGTAGCCGTAGCGGGTTTGCACGGTAGAGCCCTCGACGATGGGCAGCAGATCGCGCTGGACCCCTTCGCGGGAGACATCCGGGCCTCCGGCCTGGCCCCGTTCGCCCGCGATCTTGTCGATCTCGTCGATGAAGATGATGCCGTGGTTCTCCACCCGGTCCAGTGATTCGTTGACCACATCGTCCATGTCCACCAGCTTCTTCAGCTCTTCATCTATCAGAATCCGCCGGGCCTCGGGCACCTTAACCGTGCGCCGCTTCTTCCGCTTGGGCAGCATGTCCTGCAGCATCTCGGTGAAGTTGATGTCCGCGCCTTCGATACCCTGGGGCGGCTGAATCAGCTCCATCATCGGGTAGCCCTGCTGCTGCACTTCCACCTCGACCTCTCGGTCGTCCAGCCGCCCCTCGCTCAACATGGTACGGAGCTTCTCCCGCGACCTGCTGCGCCGCTCCTCTTCGGGGCTGAGAGGCTTCTCCGACTTGGTCTGACCGCTCGACGAGACGATGAATACCGAAGGGCTCTCCCCACGTTCCTCCCGTTCCTCCCGTTCTCCACGTTCCATGGGGGGTGGTGAGGAGGGGAGCAGCAGATCCAGTAGCCGCTCATCCGCCCGCTGTTCCGCCTGGGGGTAGACCTCGTCCTCTCGCTCGGTGCGGACCAGGTTGATCGCGGAATCGACCAGGTCTCGAACCATGGACTCCGCGTCGCGGCCGACGTAGCCGACTTCGGTGAACTTCGATGCCTCGACCTTGATGAACGGAGCGCCGCTGAGCCGGGCCAGGCGGCGTGCCACCTCGGTTTTCCCGACGCCGGTCGGACCGATCATGATGATGTTGTAGGGAGTGATCTCGTCGCGGATTTCATCAGGAGCCTGAGCCCGCCGCCACCGATTCCGGACGGCAATCGCCACTGCTTTCTTGGCGGCCTCCTGACCGACGATGTACCGGTCCAGCTCAGTCACGATCTGGCGAGGAGGCATCTCCTCCAGCCAGGGCATGGGCGATGTGGGCGGGGGGGTCTCCGCCTCAACCGGGAGGTTGGTGGCCGGCTCGGTCATATCTATAAGGTAAGGGAAAGTCGGGAAGGACGGGAAAGGCGGGAAGGTTATGCCGAATAAACGACCTTCCCGTCCTTACCTCCTTCCATCAGACGGCAGCTCAAGAATCGTGACATTCCGATTGGTAAAGACACAGATGTCAGCGGCGATCTCCATGGAACGCTGGACGATGTCCCTGGCCGAGTGATTGGATTCGGGCAGCAGCGCGCGGGCGGCGGCGAGGGCAAAGTTGCCACCGGAGCCGATCGCCACGATCCCGTCATCCGGCTCGATCAGCTCTCCTGCCCCGCTCAGCAGGAAGCTGTGCTCCAGATCGGCCACCACCAGGAGCGCCTCCAGCCGCCGGAGCACCCGGTCGCTACGCCAGTCTTTGGCCAGCTCGACCGCGGCGCGCGGCAGATTGCCGGGATAGCGGTCCAGCTTCTCCTCGAATTTTTCGTAGAGGGTCAACGCGTCGGCCACCGACCCGGCAAACCCGGCCAGCACCTTGCCGCCCTTCAGCGCGCGCACCTTGTTGGAGTGCGATTTGACCACCGTCTCCCCGATGCTGACCTGGCCATCACCGCCCAGCGCGACTCGGCCGTTTTTCCGGACTCCAAGAATCGTCGTGCCGTGAAAAACTTTCATTGATCCTCAACGGCGTAAACGGGAAACAGTAAACGGTAAATGGGCACTTCCCTTGTCTCCCCGGTCCACGGTTGACCGTTCACCCTTCACGTTCTGTTACGCTCTGGGATGCGCCTGATTGTAGACCTTCTTCAATCGTTCCACGCTCGTGTGGGTGTAGATCTGAGTGGTGCTCAGCGATGCGTGGCCCAGCAACTCCTGCACAGCGCGAAGGTCGGCTCCGGCATCGAGCATGTGGGTGGCGAAGGTGTGGCGAAGCGAGTGGACCCGGAGCCCGTCACCTCCGATGCCGTCCAGCATGTGATGCACGATTCGCTGGATGGCCCGGGGCCCCAGGCGCTTTCCTCGCCGGCTTACGAATACAGCGCGGCGGTCTCCGCCCAGGCGGGCCACCGCCTGTTCCCGGAGTTGAAGATAGCGTCTGAGCGCGAGGACAGCCCGGGATCCCACCGGCACAATCCGCTCCTTCCGGCCTTTCCCTCTCACCTTGAGCTGATCGGAGAGAAGATCGAGATCCTCCAGGTTCATGCCGCCGAGCTCGGAGAGGCGGATGCCCGTGGAGTAGAAGAGCTCCAGTATCGCGAGATCTCTGGTTGGACCCAGTTCGTCGCCACCGGCCCTCGATTCGGCCCATTCAAATAGCCGGTCGGTCTGGCTGCGGTCGAGATACCCAGGCAGGCGCTTCTCCAGCTTTGGCACCCGCGCTGCTCGTGCGATGTTGTTGGGGACTCCGTGATGTTCCTGGAGAAACCGGTAGAAGCTCCGCACCGCAGATAGAGCCCGGGCAGCGCTTCGTTTGGAGAGGCCTTTGCGCTGCAGCTCGCCGAGGAACCCTCTGAGCCCCAATCGATCCACAGTCTCCCAGTTCCAGCTTCCGTAGTGCCGGTCGCAGAAATCGGAGAAGGCATCGAGATCTCGCCCATACGCCTTTACCGTATGGGGTGAAACGTCCCGCTCTTTTTCAAGATGCTTTAAATACTGGGCCAGTTCAGGTCTGGACATGTCAGTGGTGAGCTCTTGCCGTAGCTCCGCTCTCGGGAGTTATGCCTGATTCCTCGAGCCATACGTGAAAATCTGCCTGTGCCCGCTCGACCAGCAGCTCCTTCTTGCGATCCTTTTTCACCTTGCCAGGCATCGGATCGAGCAATCCGAAGTTCGCGTTCATCGGCTGGAAGTGTTTCGGATCGGCTTGGGCCAGATAACGGTACAGCCCGCCCAGCATGGTGGTTGCTGGGGGGATGGCGATCGGCTCGCCGGAAAGCCGCCGGGCGAGGTTGATGCCGGCCAGCAGTCCGGTCCCCAGCGACTCGGTGTACCCCTCGACGCCGGTGATCTGGCCGGCGAAGAAGAGAAGCTCGTCATCTCTTGCCGTCAGTCCCGCACCCAGCGCCGCGGGACTGTTCAAGTAGGAGTTCCGGTGAATGCTGCCGTAGCGGAGGAACTCGGCCGACTCGAGTCCGGGAATCGTTCGAAACACCCGCTGCTGCTCCGGAATGCGAAGCCGGGTCTG
>JBJMPB010000640.1:0-17163 GCA_045803455.1 Gemmatimonadales bacterium
GGCAGCAACGCTGGCAGCCATTCCCAAGGCTCCGTCCCGATACAATCCTCGACGAAATCCCAACGCCAATGTTCAGCGCCGTAACACCGTAGTGAACCTGCTGCGGGACAACGGGCTGTTGAACACGGAAGAGGCGGAGCGGTGGAAGGCCTATCCCCTGCTCCTGTCGTCGCACTCAGATTACAGCGGCGTGGCGGAATACTTCGTGGAGTACGTTCGGCAGCAGCTCGAGGCTCGCTTCGGTCGGGATCTGTATACCTCAGGCTACCGGATCTACACCACGCTCGATCTCGACATTCAGCAAGCGGCGGAGCGCGCGCTCGAGGCTCGGCTGGAAGCCATCGAGAGCGGCGCCGACGGGAAATTCCCGCACGATACCTATCGTCAGTATCTCGAATCCAAGAGCGACAACAACGACGACAACAGTCGCAGTCCCAGTCCTTACCTCCAGGGTCTGGTCGTCACCCTCGAGGCCAAGACCGGTTACATCAGGGCTATGGTAGGCGGACGGGATTTCGAGGACAGCAAGTTCAACCGCGCTACCCAGGCGTTGCGCCAGCCGGGCTCCACGTTCAAGCCCATCGTCTACTCCGCCGCGGTGGAGGCGGGCTATCCGCTCTCCCACGTCATGGTGGACGATCCGCTCAGCGTAGAGCTCGACCCCGCCCAGCCGCCTTGGGCGCCGCAGAACTACGACCTCGAATTCGATGGTCCGATGACGCTTCGACGGGCGCTCTACCTGTCCCGGAACATCATCGCGATCAAGCTGGGCATGGAGGTGGGAGAACAGGCGGTGATAGCCGAGGCGCAGAAGTTCGGGCTCACCACCCGGGTGCCGGCGTTCCCTTCGATTCACATCGGCTCAGCCGATGTGATCCCACTGGAGATGATCGCGGCCTATACCACCTTTGCCAATCTGGGCACCCGCACCATTCCCAACGGCATACTCCGGATTGAAGACCGGAGCGGCAAGATCGTGTGGCAGCCCCCGATCCGTACGGCAGCCGTGATGGATACTCTGCACGCCTGGCTCATGACTGACGCGTTGCGGGATGTCGTCCGTCACGGCACTGCGGTGGGGTCGGTCGGCTCCCGAATCAACTTCCCGGCGGGCGGGAAGACCGGCACCACCAATGACGGATTTGACGTCTGGTTCATTGGCTTCACTCCGGAAATGGTAACGGGCGTGTGGATCGGGTTCGATCAGCCCCAGAAGATCAAGGGCAATGCGCAGGGAGGTGTCCTGGCGGCGCCGGCCTGGACAGCGATGATGCGCGAGGTGTACGAGCGGCGGAGCATACCTTCGGCCTGGTCTCGGCCCGCAGGACTGACTGCTTTGGACGTCGATAAGACTACGGGTTACAAGGCGACACCGTTCTGCCCTAAAGACGTCCACTACATCGAGTCCTTTATTCCGGGCACCGAGCCGACCGCGTTCTGTCCGGTGCACTCGCCCTTCGGCTCGATGGGTGGGGTGATGGGAGGTAGTGGACCCGATGCCGCACCAGCACCGGGAGCGGTCCCGGCAGTGCCGCCGGCCGGCGCGCCGGGGACGCCGCCTCCCAGTGGCGGCACAGCGACGAGTGGTGGTACGGCGGGAGTTATGGGGGGAGCTGGCCCAGTTCCCAATCCCCCGCGCTGAGGTGCGCCAGCGGCGGATAGCCGCAGGCTGGGTCCTTCCCATGGTTGGTGCGCCGATCGAGCGCGGCGCAGTGCTGGTTGGTGCTCACGGCCGAATTCAGTCGATCGGTCCCGATCACGCAGTGCCCCGGCCCCCTGGCGTGCCGGCCTCCGAGTTTCCTGACGCTGCACTCCTTCCCGGCCTGATCAACACCCACACTCACCTGGAGCTCACCGGCTTCGAAGGCCAGGTGACCAGTCCGGAGTTCCCCGCCTGGATCCGAAGTCTGCGGCAGCTCAAGGCCACTCGCACTACCGACGATTACCTGCGGGCAGCGCGACAAGGCTTAGCCGATTGCTACGCGGCCGGCGTCACGACGATCGCTGATACCGGAGATTCGGGTTCCGTCGTAAGGGTGCTTGCCGAGGCAGGCGGCTCGGGCATCGCGTACCAGGAGGTGTTCGGCCCTGATCCGGCTCAGGCAAGGGACAGCCTGGCCCGCCTCCAACGCCGCGTCCAGGAGCTTTCCCAGCTGACCTCGTCCCGAGTCCGGATCGGAGTGTCTCCCCACGCGCCCTACACCGTAAGCGCGGCACTCTTCAAGTTGGTCGCCGCTTGGTCGAAAGAGGCACGCCTTCCGCTCGCCGTGCACGCCGCCGAGTCGCGGGAAGAAACTGAGTTTTTGCTGGCAGGCTCCGGGCCTTTCGCCCAGGCATGGCGAGAGCGGAATATCCCGCTGCCAGATTCACTGGGTGTCAGCCCGATGGCCTGGTTGTCGAAGCACGGGGTACTGTCTCCGCTCACGCTCTGCATCCACGCCGTGCAGCTCGGGCCGGCAGACATTCCCGTCCTCGCCCACTCGGGCGCGGCCGTGGCACACTGCCCGCTCTCCAATCGCGCCCACGGCCACGGCACGGCTCCTCTCGCGGCGATGGTTGCGGCCGGTGTTCGGGTTGGCTTGGGAACAGACTCGGTCGTGAGCATTGGCCGCCTCGATCTGCTGGCCGAAGCGCGCATGGCGGGACAGGAGGCGGGACTCACAGCCAATCAGGAGCTGGAGCTTTGTACCATCGAGGGTGCTCGAGCTATCAACCTTGAGGCGCAGGTAGGAAGCCTAGAGCCGGGAAAATGGGCCGACTGCACCGTCATCAGACTGCCTGGCACCGGTGCGACTCCGGCCGAACGGGTTCTGGCCAGCTCGCAGGATGACGTACTGCGAACGTATGTGGGTGGAAGGGAGGTGCACCGCTCGCAATGAAAACCCAGCGGCAGGCGGCAATCCTGCGGGTTATCCGCGAACGCCGAATCGAGAGTCAGGATGAGCTGAAGGACGCTCTGGCTTCCGTTGGCATCGTCGTCACCCAGGCGACGCTCTCCCGCGATATCCGAGAGCTTGGCTTAGCCAAGTTGGCGGATTCCGGAGGGGCCTACTACGCCCATCCCCATAGGGGTGCGGTGCGGCCCGAACTGGGTCAGGTTCTCCCGACGTTGCTCGTCAGCATCGACGGAGTGGGACCCTTTTTGGTCTTGAAAACGGCAAGTGGTTCAGCCGGCGCCGTGACCGAGGCTCTCGATCAGGCGGGTTGGACTGAAATCATCGGCACCATTGCGGGCGACGATACCGTGTTGGTTATTACGCGGAATCAGCGTCTTCGGAAGGCGATCGCCAATCGAATCGAGGCGCTGGTGCGGTAGCCGCCGCGAAGCTGTCCAAGGGTACGATGGTTTGGACCTTGCCATTCGGTGCCAGTGGAATTTCGCTGACCAGCTCGAGTTCCACCTCCAGACTTCCACCGAGTTTACTCTGCAGACTCAAGCGAATCTGTTCCAGACTGCCTTCGCTCCACTCCCTGGTGGGAACCAGTAGTACGCGCAGGGCATCGGTGGCAAACTGTCGCGCCTGCCAGCGGCGGACCTCTCGGAACGGCGAAATACAGGAGCCCACCACAGCCGAGTTGAGCATTCGGCCATCGGTGGTTCGAATGGTGTGCTTGGTTCGTCCGACGACCGGTCCCAGCAGGCCGAGACCGCGGCCGCACGAGCAAGGCCCGGCAATCCGGTAGCCCAGGTCTCCGATTCGATACCGGATGAGCGGCTGGGCAAAGCAGTTCAATTGAGTGATGACTATTTCGCCTACCGTGCCGTCCGGAAGCGGCTGCCCATCGACGTCGACGACCTCGACAATCTGAACATCATCGTTGAGATGCAGTGCTCCGGGGCGTCGAGGACACTCCCACGCTACCGGACCGATTTCCACGGTGGCGTAGACGTCGAGCGGACGGACTCCGAAAGCTTCCTGGCAGAGCCGCCGACACCGGTCACTCAACGCCATAGCGCTGCTGTAGACCAGGCGGGGGCGGATGTCGCGCACGCCGGCGTCGAGCACCGCCTCCGAGAGGTCCTCCAGAGCAACGGCATACGAGCTGATCATGTGCGGTTGGACCCGCCGGAGAAGACCGATCTGCTTCTCGACCGGGTCGAAGCTGGAGAGCTGGTGCAGCGGCGGAAGGACACCCAGGTGGCGCAGCATGGCCACCGGTCCCTGCTTTCCAATCGGCCGGCCACTCCCGATGTTTACCTGGCGATCCCTCCGGCGTCGCCCGAAAGCCACAAACAGCCGATCCCAGACCGCGGAAATCTGGGCTTGGTCGCGGTCCGTGCGGAAAACCCCGTGCGGCTCACCGGTGGATCCCGAGGTCACCACCTCGAACCCCGCATCGTTCGCCAGGCCGGCCCGATCGAACCGCTCCTGCAGGATCGGCTTGGTCAGAAAGGGGAGCTGCTGCAGCACCGCTTCGTCCTGGAAATCGTCGAGCTGCACTTCGGCCCGGGCGAAGGCTTCCTGGTAGTAAGGAAGCTTCCAGGCTCGCTCGGCCAGGCGATAGAGCCGGCGCGCACGAAGCTGCCTGAGACGCGCCGGCGAGCTCCACTGCTCAGCCCCGCGCCGCAGGGCAGCGTTGTACAGGTACCAGATATTCGATATTGAGATAGCCACGAAAATAGACCAGCCAGTTTCGTGCGCCAAGCCCACCTGAGGAGCCGCTGCCGGTCCCTGGGGGTGTTAGTGGGAGGACCGTCTGGCACTTCCCGCTCGGAGCGAGCCTGATGTCATCTACCGGCAAGATGTCGTAACGAAAGGCGTTCCCAGCCTCTCCCCGACGCCTTCAAGCCGGCTGCGGAGAAGGCATCCCGTAGTACGGGGTTGCGGCGGCAGCCCCGATCAGGCGGCGTAGCCGCAGACGCCGGAGTTCGGTCAGGCGATTTGGGGCAAACCATTGCTCTTGGCATCGGCGACGAGTCTCCCGCAGAAGCGCCCAGAGCCCAGCTACCGATCCCACGGCACCTCCTTGGGGCCTGTACTGTTCCCTTGCTCCTGCAGATGTCGCTCATTACGATACGATATCGCTGTGAGTTAGCCCACACTGGTCCGGGACTTGCGGCTGTGCTCGCCTGCGGGGTTCGAAAAATCCGGGGCATCCGCAGCGGTAGCGGTACGGCCTCGTTCACCACATTGGGAGAAGTCGCGTGCGGTGTCTGGCGTTGAACGCCTCCTTTGAACCGCTTACCATGGTCCCGGTGCGGCGTGCCCTCAGGCTGGTTATCGAGGGGAAAGCCGAGATCGTCGAGTCGGACGACGGTGACGTTGTTCGGAGCGAACGACTCGTTCTTCCCAAACCTGCAATCATTCGGCTCGTCAAGTTCGTCCACGTTCCCCGCCGCTTCCGTCGTCAAGTCACCAACACATTCCTCTTTGCTCGAGATGGTTATCGCTGCCAGTACTGTCATCGCGGGCAATCGGATTTGCGCCATCGGGAGTGCCTGACCCGGGATCACCTGATCCCGCTCTCCCGCGGCGGCGACAACGACTGGGCCAACGTGGTGACCGCCTGCAGCTCCTGCAATACACGAAAAGGGAACCACCTCCCGCAAGAATGCGGTATGCATCCGGCGGTACCACCACACGAGCCGCACTTCGTCCATCTCTCCTGGGCAGTTCGCCGACTCTCTGTTACCCAAGCCAAATACATCAAGCTCTTCTATGGTGAAGAAGCGCTGCGCGCCTTGGGCGGAACGATTTAGCGGGATTTCAGCGAACCAAAAATGGCGGGCTTCTCGCTTCCAGTCTCAGGCTGGGAAGACCCGCGAGTCGGAGCAGGAATCGGGTGGCTTCGCGTCCCAGCGCATCACCCAGATTTCCGTCCCGGTTCTCGGCCTGGCCCAGGTCTCCCGCCAGAAATCGTTCCAGTTCATCCAGGTCTGAGTCTGACAGCGTGCTAACCTGCAGACTTCCCGCGTAGTAATAGCGACCCGGCTCGGCCGGTCGCACGTTGACCTGATAGGCAAAGGCCAGCGCGGCGCCCAAGGCGTCGATCGTCGCGTACCGGCGCTCCTGGCGGGCTCTCCCGACGAAAGTGACCAGGGTGTACTGGTCCAGTAGCGGCTCATGCCGAACCAGGACATCCCATTCGGCCTGCCGCTCGAAGCTGTCGAACCAAGCGCCCCGGGATCGCCACACCTCGACTCGATAATGCAGACGCACGGGCAGCCCTGATCGCAGGGCGGAAAGCCAGCGGTTGCTTCCCTCCAGCATGTTCTGCGAGCGTACGATGGGAGCTCGGGAGCCGCTGGCAGCTGAGTCGGGGGCCAGCGAGATGAGCAACCGAATGTCGCCCGACTCCTGAGCCCGCAGCGGCAAAGGCCTCATGGAGAGCGACCCGGCGCTCACCAGCGCACAGGTTGCCCACCGAAGAAAGCGGAGCAGCGGATCCGGCGAGAACGACACTAGAAGCGGCGCTGCAGCCTGACGGTAAACTTCACCGACTCTCCGGAGGAGAGGCTCTTGGCCAGATACGCGCCGATCTCCCCGGCATCGAGTCCCACCCCTACGTCGAGCGCCCACTCGCTCAGTACCGGAATCCGGTTGACCGGCACCTGGCCCGGCCCATCACCGGCAAGCCACGACTTGCCGGCATCGCTGAGAAAAACCAAGTCTGCCTCTTCGATACCGATGAACCGGCCGGGCCGGTTGGCCCCGCGCTCCGGCAGTCGGTATCCCAGATTGAGCTTCAGGCGGGTACGCACTTCCACCTGGGTGGCAATCGACCGGTCGCAGAGCGCCGGCTGGGCCGGATCGTTGAATCCGCTAGGCGCGCAGTTAAAGGCTCGGAAGTCGAAGCCGGGCAACACGTCGGTCCCGCCGAGCGATAGCCGTCGCTGCAGTGGCAGCCGATCTCCCGCAATCCAGCCGTCGGCCCGGACCCGCGCGTTTACCCGAAGCGCCGGTGTGAGTCTGGCGTACCGCCGAAGATCGAAGGACAGTCGGTCGGTTCCATAGCCGCCCCCGGTCGGGGGTGTGGGGCGCACCACCGGTGGCAATGCTACCGGAGCGATGTCATCGCTGGTGAGATGCTCGTAGCGCCCGCTCAGCCACCAGCCGGTTGTCGGCAGGTCCCGATCGTTGCGGGTGTCGAACTCGGCTAGGAAACCGGTGCTGAAGAAGTGCCCGTCGTCGATCAGCGGATTACGCCGCCAGCGATCGCTGTTGCGGAACAGCGACCAGGGATCGCTCGCGCGGACCGACGACTCTGCGTCCCGGCTCAGGGAGAGCTCCAGCCTGAGGGTGGAGATCGGAAGCACGTAGGCCGAGCCCGAGATGCCTTTCCGCTCGTAGTAGTCGCGGTAGTCCCGCTGCAGCAGGAACGAGGCCCATCCGTTTTCCCCGATGGAGAGGGGCTGGTCTTCGATCGGCTCGACTTCGCTGTACAGCCGGCCACTCAAACCGAACTCGGTGCCTCCGGCAAAGCGCACGTCGCCCCGGACCACATAGCCGAAGTCGCTGCGCGAGTCGGTACTCTGCCCCGCGGTTCGGAGGATGCCCTGGACGTCGAGCCGGGTATAGATGCTGGGAGAAGGACGGTATTCGAAGAGTGGCCCGAAGAGGACCGGAAGCCCCTCTATGCGGTTGTAGGTGCCTCCAGTGGACAGCGAAAGCGTGGTACGGATCTGGCCGGCTTGAAATGTCGCGCTGGCGGTAGCGATCTCCCCCAGCGGCCGCCGCCGCTCTCTCAAGGTGAGCAGGCCATCACTTCCCCTGACCACGGGAGCGGCATCCCAGTACACCCGTTCAGGACCAGCATGCTGCACCTGCTCGGATCGGAGCAGCCGGCCGCCCACGACCAGAATTTCCCCCTCCACCGCCGATCCGGGCAGCAGATACAACGTACCGTTCGCGACCGCCACGGGTCCGGCAACTCGTCCTGCAATCCTAAAGGACCCGCCGTACAGGGCCACCTTCCCGTCGATTCTGGTGCCGGCGGGAATGGTGACGTCTCCTTGCATCCGGATGGTGGCCGAGTCGTTGTAGAAGGCGATCAGGTCGGTGACCACGTCGGCCGGTGGGCCGCCGCGCACGAACGAATCGCTCGGCCGCGCGTTGGGGTCGATCACTATGACGCTGTCCTGAGCCCACACTGGCCCGGCAAGCGCGAGCAGCAGCCCCGCGATGGTCAGACGCATGAACGGGTCTCGCGGCTGAAGGGATTTACAGCTCGACCTCGGCGCTCTTTTCCACGCCCAGCCGGCGCATCCGCCGATACAGGTTGGCTCGGTCGGTCTGAAGGATCCGCGCGGCCTCGGCCATGTTTCCCTGCGCCTGAGTCAGTGCGGCGGTGATGAGCTCTCGTTCGTACTCGTCCAGCGCATCCGTCAGCGAACGGCCCAGCACTGCCGACGGCTGATTGACAGGAGCCGATGAATTTCCTCCTCGGAGCACCTCGCGGACGGCCGAAGCATCGATCAACGGTCCACTCAGAATGCTGAGACGTTCGACCAGATTGGCCAGCTCCCGAATGTTGCCGGGCCAGGAATAGTCCGACAGGGCGGCCAGCGCCGCCTCGGTGAAGCTCACGGGGTGGCCTGGCCTGACCCGCTCCGCCAGATGGGCCACCAGGGCAGGCAGGTCCTCCAGCCGCTGCCGCAACGGCGGAAGCTCTATGGGAAATACGTTCAGCCGGAAGAAGAGGTCTTCCCGGAAGGCTCCGTGTTGTACCGCGTCGCCCAACTGTCGATTGGTGGCAGCAATAACCCGGGCATCGATTCGGGTGGTAGCTTCGGCTCCGATGCGCTGCAGCTCACCCGTCTCCAGAGTCCGGAGCAGCTTGGCCTGAGCCTCCTGGCTCAGGTCGCCCACTTCGTCGAGAAACAGTGTTCCACCGTGGGCCAGCTCGAAGCGCCCCAGGCGACGCTCAGTGGCTCCGGTAAACGCCCCGCGCTCATGCCCGAACATCTCCGACTCGACCAGATCTCGTGGAATCGCCGCACAATTGACGGTGACGAAGGGCCGACCCTTACGGCGGCTGAATCCGTGAATCGCCGCGGCTACGAGCTCTTTCCCCGTCCCCGACTCGCCGGTGATGAGCACCCGCGCCTCGGTGGGGGCTACCCGTGCAATGAGAGCTCGCACCTGCTGCATGGCCGGGCCTTCTCCAATGAGGGTTGCCCGGCGGCCCAGCTCTTCCTGCAGAGCCCGGTTTTGCGCCCGAGTCCGATTGAGCTCGAGCGCTGCGCGAACCGTGACCAGCACCGACTCCGGACTGAGCGGCTTCTCCAGGAACTGAAAAGCTCCAAGCTTGACCGCGCGAACCGCATCGGTAAGCTGGGCCTTGCCGCTCATCATGATGACCGGTGCACCGGTTCCCCGGTCCCGCAGCTGAGTAAGGGTTTCCAGCCCGTCGGGTCCCGGCGGCATCAACAGATCGAGCAGCACCACGTCGGGATCGATCTCGTCGAGCAGCAACAAGGCGGAGTTCCCGTTTGGCGCCTCGGTCACGACGAACCCTTCGGTCCGAAGGAGGGCTCCAAGCATCCGGCGAATGTTGGCTTCATCGTCCACCAGCAGGACCTGAGCCCCGTCGCTCATGTCGGCGCCATCTGCACGACGAACGTGGCTCCGCCGCCGGGGGTGTCGCCTACCTCAATGGAGCCGCCATGCATCTCGATCGTCTGCTTCACCAAGGCGAGACCAAGGCCGGTTCCTCCGGGCTTGCCGGTGCAATACGGGTCGAAGATGCGCTGAGCCATCTCCCGCGGAACACCCGGACCGTGATCCCGGATTTCGATCCGAACTCCGCCGCCATTGTACGGCGCTGCCACGATCTCGAGCTCGCCTTTGCCATCGCACGCTTCGGCGGCATTGCGCAGAATGTTGCTGAACGCTCGGCGCAGGGGATCGTAGTAGCCCAGCAGCACCGGAGTCTCGGGGTCGAGCTGCAGCCGGGCGGTCATGCTGGGCGGAAGTGACGTGCGCGTGAGCTCGGCCAACAGCTCGGTGAAGTCGACTGGAGCGGCCGGACCCTCCGGTAGACGGCCGAACTCCGTGAACTCGCGCGCCAGTTGCTCGAGCCGATCTGACTCGGCCGCCAGAACGTCGATGGCCTCAGCCTGCTCCGGCGCAGCCGACCGACTCAGCTGAGCTATAGCGAGGCGGATCGGAGTGAGCGGATTACGCATCTCGTGGGCAACCCGTCTGGCAGTCTCTCGAAATGCTCGCAGCCGCTCAGCCTCGATCTCCTGGGTTCGAGCTCGCTCCAGTCCGCCGGCCATTTCCCGGAGGGCCGTTCGCAGGGCCGCAAACTCAGGAGCTCCCCGCCTGGGACGGTCCGGCGGCAGCGGCTCCATCCGACGGATATTCCCGGTCCAGCCGATCAACTCCTCGATGGGACGGCTGAGCTGGCGAGACAGGTGCCCGCCGAATCGCACCGACGCGTAGAGGAATGCCCCGCCGAGCAGCAGGATGAGAATACCGAGTCCGGCGTAGTAGTACCGGTTGAATGTGTCGGCACGCTGAAACTGGCCGATTGCGGTGTTCAGCTTGCTCGCGTGATCGGCGAGAGCATGGCGTTCCTCCGGCTGCAGCCTGGTCGAGTCTATGCTGCGCAGGAGCACCCGGCCGGATTGGGCCACACCGTCGATTGCGTCACGGGGACCTGGCGCTTGGGTTGTTGAACGCAGGGTCAGACCCCACCCAAGCATGGCAAGTGCGGTTGGCACTGCCCCCAGGCAGATCAGGATCAGCAGGATTCTCTGATGGAAAGAGAGTCGCATCTCGCCTCAAAATAAGCCGTGCTCCGATGCCCAGCCCCTCCGGCAGCAAGCCCCAGCAAAGCTCCGAGCCACTCCGAAAACGGCGCCGGTGGGTAGCCCGTCAGGAGCGGCAGCAGCCCCACCCCGACAGCAACCAGCAGGAGAGCAGCACCCCAGCTAAGGAAAGGTCTCCTCGAGACGTGCCGCGTCCAGTACCCGACTGGGAGGAGCCAGGCGATAAGCCAACCCATCGTCAGAAGGGAGGTGTCGCGCCCATAGGTGTATCGAAAGGGCGCCAGCACGCTCCACCCGAGGCTCGGGCCGAGAGCCTGCCTGACCAGATGGCGCACGCCGGAGCTGGTCCATTCGGCCTGCAGGGCGGACCCTTGGTCCCGCGCCACCAAGGTGAGCTCGGTGCCGGGTGGCGAATGCAAGGCGCCCGGAATTCGGAGAGCGGGCCGTCCCAGGCGAAGCAGCGACGATCGCATTGGTGGTTGGAACGCGAGGTCTCCCCGGTTCGCCTCGACCGTGACTACCGAGCCTCGGCGGCCCAGCACCTCAACCACGGAAGACCACCTCCCGGATGGGCCGGATCGTGATAAGCGAAGCTGCAGGTCGAAGCGCCCACTTTGGATGTGGCGCGCCATCTCCGGTGTGACAGGCTGGGAGTCAGTGGGAATCGGAACACCCGAAAGAGTTGCTGAAACGACCTGCCCGTCGAACCGCGGGTGTCCGTAGACCTGGCGCGCCCAGAAGCCCCTCAACTCACCAGCCGGCGCCCAGGGCTGAAGCACAAGTGCACTCCCCAGCTGAATCGTCAGCCACAAGGCACCCCAGCAGCCGGCCAAGCATACACCAGTGCTCCTGCTCGGCCGTAGCAGCTGGACCCGGTACGATGCGACCATTGCGCCGACCAGGCTGCCCAGGGTGTTCGTCAGCACGTCGCTCAGACTCGCGTCCCGTCCGGGCACGACACTCCATTGCAGCAGCTCGATGGTCAGCGAGACAAGTCCACCGGTGACAACCACAGCCCACGAGGGCAACCCGGCCAACCGGAGACCGAGCGCAAAAGGAATGAACAGCAGAACATTGTTGATCACGTCCTGGCCGCCATGATCCCCACAGATCAGGCACCACCATGGAGTTAGGCGGGCAGCCAATTCTTGCTGCGGGAGGGGCACCAGGGTGGTTCCCGCGATGAAGAACAGCCCGGCACAGGCCAGAAACCGTCCCATCAGACGCGACATATTCTGGGGTGGAGGAAGGGGCGGCCGAAGTCGCCGGCGAACCAGTCCGCGGTTATCCGGCGGCCTGGCGGTCGGCCCGGATGATCACCGGTGAACCGAATCGGCGGGTAAGACCGAGCCAGCGGCCGGGCACTTCGGCCGCCCTGCTCAGAAGCGATTGGTTGGCAAGTCGGTGCAAGACCATCGGGAGGAGAAATTGTGGTTGCTCAGCTCGTACGGCAAAGCCGTAATCCGCGAAGGCATCCCGGATCTGTCGGGGCGAAAACGTCAGGAAACGCCGGGTGTTCAGCTCGATCCCTTTCTTGACCGCGAAAAATCTCTCCGCGACAATGTTGATGCTGCGCACGGACGGATAATCAACGAGCACCGAGCGCGACGCCACCCGACACAACTCACCAATTAACCCGGTCCAGTCGACACTGTGCGGGAGTAGCCGCAAACAGACTACCGCATCAAAGGAGTGATCGGGGTAGGGGAGCGCGCGCAGGTCAGCCACCTCGAACTTGCACCGGCCATTGGCAAGCCAGGGCTGAAGCCGGGCGCTACAACAAGGGTCGCTCCCGACAACCGTAACCTCATAGCCCGCCTCGAGCAGCGGCGGAGTTATTTGAGCATGCCCGCCGCCCACGTCCAGAATCGAAGAGCCCACCGGGAGGGTGCTGAGAAGGCCAAGCGTTATCCGGGTTTGGCTCTCGAGGAACCAGCGCCCTGCTGCGCCGGTAAATCGCCGGGCGTAATCTTCCGACGAGGTTGCGACATCGGCATGCTCCACCAAGCCGTTCTCGTGTCGGCTGTTGCGCGCCATGGTCAGAAGCTAGAGCGCGACTGAGGGCCTGTCCACCGGAGGGCGCTTTTGCTGCCTGGCTGAATGGCTGGTAGTCACTTACAATCCGGCGGATCTCAACCTTAATCTTTTTGGATGCGAATGAGGATTCTGGTAACGGGGGGCACCGGGTTTTCCGGGACGGCGCTGGTCCAGCGGCTGCTCGTTACGGGACATTCTGTCGTGGCCTTTGACTACAAGGAGGGGCTGCAGTCTGATACGCTCCGCTCCCAAGGCGCCGAGGTGCAGATCGGATCGGTGACCGACCCTCTTGCGGTGAAGCGCAGCATGAAGGGCGTGGAGGTTGTGTTTCATCTCGCCGCCGCCTTTCGCGAGCTCAACGTGGCGAATGCGTTCTACGACGAGGTCAATGTCGAGGGCACCCGGAACGTTCTGCATGCGGCGCGGCAGGCGGGCGCGCGCAAGTTCATCTACTGCAGCACCTGCGGGGTTCATGGGAATGTCGAGCACCCGCCGGCTCATGAGGATGCTCCTATTCGTCCGGCGGACTATTACCAGCGCACCAAGTATGAAGCCGAGCCGCTGGTCAAACGCGAGGCGGGAGATCTGGAGGTGGTGATCCTCCGTCCTGCCGCCATTTACGGTCCAGGTGATCCCGAGCGGTTCTTTATGATCTTCAGGCGGGTGTCCCAGGGCACCTTTCCCATGTTCGGCTCCGGCCGCACGTTGTACCACCCCCTATACATCGATAATCTGGTGGACGCGTTTCTCCTTTGCATGCCTCCGGGTGTGGGAAGGGGCAGGGAATACCTGATCGCCGATGAGAAATATTATCCCATCGAGGAGATCGTACGTGCGGTGGCCCGGGCCCTGGATGTGCCGGTTCGAATCCCGCACTACCCAGTCCTTCCGGTCGTGGTGCTGGGTCACATCACCGAAAAAATCTGTCGGCCTTTCGGCATCACGCCACCGATCTTTCCCCGGCGAGTGGACTGGTATCGTCAGAACCGGGCGTTCGACATCTCTCGTGCCAGACGAGAGCTGGGCTACGAACCTCGCATAGATCTCGATCAGGGTCTTCGGCTGACCGGTGCCTGGTACCGCCAGATGGGATATCTCTGATCTTGCCGGTCTGGCCTGGCTACTCGACCTCACTCGCTCCTGTGCCCTCGCTCCCGGCGTTCAAGCTCTGATCGCCGGACTGCGGGGACACTAAAGTACCTCCTGTGACTCAGGGTTGGGTGTGCTGGGGCGCCCAGCCGACCGGTCGCTATGCCGGCTCCCGTTTGAGAAGTCGGGACCCTATTTCCGAAGTGAGATGACGGAGTGCCATGCTGCCGTACCGTCCCGCGACGGCCGGCTGAATCCAGCACAGTAAGCCAATCAAGCTGAGCGTGACCGCACCGGTGAGGAGTAGGAGCAGCAAGGGCCCAGCCCCGGCCGCGATCAGACCCAGGCGGAGAGAATACGCCATTGCGGCCGTGAGCAGCCCCAATCCGAGGCCGGGGGCCTGCGAGTGAGCGTATTCACGCCAGGTCGCGCCCAACAGGTGGAGGCTCATCGCCGCCCCGACGAAATAATTCAGAGTTATCGCCAAAACCACTCCCGTAGCCACTCCGATCAATCCATAGCGAGTGCCGACAAGGCTGCCCACGATGACCGCCAGAGCATAGATGCCGTCTCGCACAGTCCGGTTGCGCAGGCGTCCCAGAGCGCCGTCTAGGCAGTAAGCCATCTGGTACACGTTTCGGAACACGATGCCGGCGGTCAGAATCTGGAAGGGCACAACGGCGGGGGTCCACCTGGGGCCCAGCACCACGGCTACGATCTCCGGCGCGGTGACTACCATCAGCGCGCCGAGTGGAGCGCTGATCATTCCCAGAACCGCGGCCCCCGTGAGGTAAGTGGATCGGAGTCGCTCCGGCTGGCCCTGGAGCCGCGACATCACCGGGAACAGAACCTTGGTGACGACGATAGCGAAGTACGTCACCAGGATCATCATGAGCTTGAAGGCCCGGCTATAGTAGCCCAGAGCCAGAATCCCGAGGACCCGACCTACCACCAGGTTGTCGCCCTGGCCGGCGCCGTAGTTGAAGGCCCGCGCCAGGGTAAAGCCGGAACCGAAGCGGAGCAACTCGCGGATCTCAGGACCAATCCGGGGCCATTTGGGATGGGGTTGAAGCTTGAGGAGGACGGCCGAGCGGACCAAGTTCTGACCCAGGGTGCTCCCGACAATGGCCCACACGCCAAATCCGGCGGCAGCAAGCGCCAGGGCGGGCAGCGCGTAGCCTACAACAAACGCAGCGACCTCGACCCACATGAGCCTGCGCCAGGCCAGACTCCGTTCACTCAGACCTTGGGCTACAAAACCGGGATTGGAAAGCACAAAGGTGAAGCTGAGCCCGCGAATAATTGGAGTCAGAGCGGGATCACCCAGCAGTCGGGCAGCCCAGGGGGCGGTCAGCCAGACCATGGCTGTAGTCAGGAAGCCAATCAACACCGTCGCGGTGAACCCGGCGCGGATGATCCTGGGCGTCAGCTCCGATCGCTGAATCAAGGCGGGACCGATCCCGAACTGAGCGAGGATGGCGGCGAGCCCCACATAGACCGCTGCCAGCCCGGCCAAACCGTAATCCGCGGGCGTGAGCAAGCGCGCCAGAACCGCGGTCACTACCACCTGACCGATGCCGGTGATCATGGCGCCGGTGTACTGGGTACCAACGCCGCTCAGGGTCGAGCTGATGAGCGCCTTCTTGCTCAGGATCTGGCTCACGTGCTCCAATCGTGCCTCGGTTCGCTGGTTTCGTCGTCACCGATGAAGGTTGGCCGTTTTCGACTCAGCCTTGAGCCATTCCGGGTGGGGAGCCCCGCGCATCGAGATACATCCGGCACCACATCTCGGCGAGGAGCAGCGACCACAGGCGGTACACCCGCTCCTGAGAGTACGGCGTGCTCCCAGACCTGTGCCGGAGATCTGCGATATAGTGGGGATCGAATAACCCTCGATCCAGAACGGCATCGCGCGCGAGCAGCTCGTCGGCCAGCCCATCCAGCACGTTGCTCAGATGAAGATCGTGCTTCAAGCGATTGAAGCTCTTGCCAAAGGTCAAGATCGACGGCGAGAGGAGTCCGGCGCACGCTTTGCGTAGCACATATTTCTGGGTGCGGCCCTTGATCTTGAGCCGGTCAGGAATGGAAAACGCAGCTGCCAGAAACGCCGGATCGGTGTGATGGGCATTGAACCGCACCCCGGAGCCCGTGTACAACCGCTCGACCGTTGACTGGTAGGGCAGGAGCAGAAATCCCTTTCGAAGAAACCGGCTCAGTGGCTGGTCTCCACCGATGTTGAAGCCGGGCAAAGGCTGTAGCGGTGCAGCGGCTTTCACTTGAGGTGCGGGGTAGTCGCTTCCCCTGAAATACATCTGCTTCAAGGCACGTCCCCCGAATCCGCTCGGTTCGACACTTCGGACGGTGTAGTCGTAAAACTCGCGTAGGGGCCCGGCTAGGAGTGGCGCGCGCAGAGCGAGATCGGCCACTCGATGTCGAGGCAACCCTGCAAACAGTCCGTCGAAGCCAAATCCGGTGAGGATCAGTTCCACGTGACGAGCCGCCTCCCGTGCCGCGACATAGAGATAGGCAATATCCTCTCTGCCGATCGGCTCTTCCATGTACCACACCATCCAGGGCAGGATGTCGGGCAGGTCGTCAGGACTGAGAGTCAGCGGATGGTGGTGAGTGCCCAGCTCGGCTGCCACTCGCTCCGCATTGAGCAGCTCCCGGTCATCAGGTCCGTGACCGGCGCTGAACGTGTGGATCTCCTTGGTGGGAGCCACGTGGCGTACGCCGCCGGCCATGATGGCTGAATCGAGACCGCCGCTGAGGGAGATCCCGATTCGATGGTACGGCTCGGTTTGCCGCCGAAGGGTCTCGAGGAAGGACGCTCGAAGCGCTGCGACGTGGGCCCGCTCGTCGCGCTGACGAACCTGGATCGGTAAATCCCAAAAACGGGCCGTGAACAAGCGATTCTGTTCGACAGCCATCCATGTCCCTGGAGCTACTGGAAAAATGCCCTCGAGACAGGTGGCGCCGGGCTGCATCCACTTGGTTGACTGAATGACCTGAATGGCGTTGCGATTGGGACGTGCTGGAACCGATGGGATCGCCAATAGCGCCTTGTATTCGCTGGCAAAAATGAGCCGGTCACGCTCCAGCGTGAAATACAGCGGTGCGTAACCGATTCGATCTCGCGCCAGCAAAAGCTGTTCTCCGGCCCGGTCCCACATCACCAGCGCAAACTGGCCCGCGACGTGCTGAAGGCCTTCCCTACCTTCGGCCCGGAGGAGATCTCTCATCAGGCCGGTGTCATCGTCCGGAGAAGCATCCTTCGGTTCAGAACGATTGATTAGAGTCGCCAGCTCGATCCGGTTGTC
>JBJMPB010000653.1:0-3063 GCA_045803455.1 Gemmatimonadales bacterium
TGGTGATCCATGTTGGGTCTGCGGCGTCGACTCCCGTGGTCTCCCCCAAGCGGCCATTGAGCCCGTGTCCGGTCGCGTCCGTCGCAAGCTGCCCAGTGCCCTCATCGAATCGCCAGTAGCCAACCAGTCCAGTCTCGCTCCCCAGAAGTCGCTTCGTAAGCGAGCGGGCAATCTGTGATTTCGATCTCACGACCTTCCAGATCCGGATCTCGTCAATACTCCCGTTGAATGTGCCTCCCGGGAAGCTCCCCTCGCGCCCGAAAGCCACGGGCTCAGTCGACACCAGCGGAGTCAGCACTCCCGTGACCGTCTTATCCAGAGCACCGTTCAGGTACAGTTTGACCGTCCCATGACTGAAGGTGGCAGCTACGTGGTGCCACGTGTTGTCGCCTAAGGTACCATTGGAGAGTCTGATGCTCTGAGTCACCCCATTGTTGGTGACCAGGCGCAACTTCCCGCTTGCATCGATCTGGAGGATATAGGAAGCCGTAAAAGCCAAGGCCCACTTGGAGATGATGTCCTGATCTGCCCCAGTACTGGCATCGACCGGCTTGACCCACGCTTCCAGTGTCCAAGTGCTGGTCAAGTCGAGCAAGTTGTTGTCGGGAACGCGAACGTAGGCCGAGGCGAACTGAAGGGCATGATTTACGGCTGCAACCGATGTAGCGGCTTCAGCTACGTCGGTGCTGGAGCTTCCATCGGCAAATCCTGCGTCAGCACCTCCAGGGGCACCCGTACTGTTCGGTCGAGTTACAGGCTCGCAGGTTAGGATTGCGAAGGTCCCGGCGACGAATAGCACACGCGACATGACGGACACCCATTGCTCGCGATGACGCATAACCACCCCGTTAATCGAAGCGTAGAAAAACGGCCGAGAATGGCCGGAGGGAGCCTAGGATGTGTGGAGAGTCGTCCTAGCTTACTGTCCGGCGAGGACCTCTGCTAGGGCGGCCAATGCCAGGGACTGGACCAATTCGGGTGTTGCGGGCTTTCGGATAGTTCCCGTAAGTCAGTCCTCCCGGGAGCTGAAGTGGAAGTGGGGCTGAAGTAACGGTACGCCGCAACGTCCGGGCTCCTGCGTGGAGCCCTTTCTTCTTCTCAGGTGTGCCAGCTGGTGTGCCAAGGAGGGAACGGAGTCCGGGTGAGGCGGCTGATACGCCTATCTCAACCCAAGTGCCTGCAGCAGCGCCGCGTAGCGTGGGTGCGAGCGCAAAGGGTCGAAGGTCGGATAGAAGATAAATTCAGCGAACCATCCATCGTGTTCGGCGACGGCCCGGTCCAGCAAATCGAAGGCGCGTTCGTCCTGCCCCAATCCTATATGGACGATGGCGAGCACGGTCGGCGGAACGTGCTCGCGACGTGAGCGCCCTTCGAGCTCGACCAGCAACCCCTGGGCTTCGCTCCTCTTGCCGGCTACGGCATAGCCGGACGCGAGATACGCCACGTCCAAGGCGTTGCCACCCCTGAGCTCCACTGCTCTTTGGAACTCGCCGATGGCTTCCGCCATCCTACCCTGCTCGATGTACACTCGCCCCAGAGTGACGTGAGCGCCGGCAAAGGCCGGGTCGGCTCGAAGCACCTGCTGGAGCTGCGTGACCGCCTGGTCATTCCTTCGGAGCGCGTAGAGCGCCCGTCCGACCTCAGTGCCGATCTGCGGTGACAACGGGTCGAGTGCCTGGGCGCGCCGGATCTCCTGCAGGTAACCTTCCAGATTTCCTCGTCCGCCGAGAAAGTCGCCGTACCAATGATGTGCGGTCGCATAATCCGGGCTCAGCGCGATCGCCCGGTGGAACCCCTTCTCGGCCGCGCGCCAATCAGATTCGAACAAGAACTTGCCGTAGGCGAGCGTGGTATGGGCCTCCGCCAGGGTGCTGTCCAGCGCGAGCGCCCGTTCTGCGGCCGCCCGGCCCTTCGGCCATGCCTCAGACGAGTTACTCACGCTGTAGCCCGGCAGTAGCACATAAGCGTCGGCCAGCCCGGCATACGCCCGTGCAAAGCGCGGGTCGCGCGCGACGGCCTGCTCGAAGTACTCCACCGCCTGCAGCAGGGATGCACCGGTACGCTGGTTTACGGCGTGCCGTCCCTTGAGGTAGAGATCATACGCCGTGAGGTCGGCGGTCGGACGAACCACCATCGAGGGCGCCTCACCGCTGAGCGTCACCCTGAGGGCGCCAACGATCGCCTGCGCAATCTCGTCCTGCACGGCGAAGACGTCATGCAGGTCGCGGTCATAGGACTCTGCCCAGAGGTGGTATCCGTCTTTTGCGTTGATGAGCTGGGCGGTGATCCGGAGCCGATCACCCGCCCTCCGCACACTTCCCTCCAGGACAGTCCCCACCCTGAGTTGGCGCCCGATCTCGCTCACGCTCTCCGTCTTCCCTTTGAAGGCGAAAGCCGAAGTGCGGGCGGCCACCCGGAGCCCTTCGACCTTACTTAGCGCGGTGATGATCTCTTCGGTCATCCCATCGGAGAAGTATTCGTTCGCTCCGTCCGGGCTCATGTTCGTAAAGGGGAGGACGGCAATGGATGTCGCCTGGCGCGGTCCTTCGAATGCCTCGTGCCTTGTCCGTGCCGTCCACGATGCCAGGCTCGCGAGAACAAGGGCAACGGCCGCTCCCACGATCGGCCCACGCCATCTCGCCGAGCCAGGCTTCCGCTTGCTGGGAGATGCGGATGGGGAATCGTCGAGCGGCGGTATGAGGTCAGCGGTCGAGGCGAACTGATCCGTGATTACCCGAGCGGCTGCCGAACCGCCTGCGTGAGCATGGCTTTGCTCACCGTTCGACGGCTCGGTGCGCAGCCGATCGGCCAGCGCAACGACATCCGGGTCAGGTCCCGACTCGTACTCCTGCTGCAGCAGCAGCGTGTGCAGTCGCGCCTGTTGGAGCGCTCCCGCGCGGTCACCCGCCCCATCCAACGCTCGCATCAGCCGCACCGTCACGCGAGCATTGTACCGCTCCTCAGACACCAAGGCTCGCCACCGTTCTACCGCGCTGCTCCATTCCCGCCGCGCCTCGGCCGCCTCCGCGAGGGTCTCCAGGCTCCGGGCGTACAAGTGGCGTA
>JBJMPB010000659.1:0-3524 GCA_045803455.1 Gemmatimonadales bacterium
TCGATCACTATATTCAGCATGGGGATCTGTTCCTATACTGTGTCGGGGTAGGAGTTCCCGTCTTCAGCATCGACAGGTAGATGGGGGGCTTCTGCGCGGCCGATTCTGAGCAGTGCGTGGAACCTCAAAGATGTCACTTCAACCCTATTCCGGGGGGAGCCCATATTCGGCATCGACAGGCAGATGGTGGGCTTGTGATGATGCCGCCGGTCGGTTTCTTGGGCGAGAAGAAGAAGGTCGGGTTGATGTCGCCGAGCCCGAACTCCCGATCCCCGGTGACAGTGAGGGGGCGGCTGCGAGATCACCGGCACGATCCAGCGGGTGATCACGTTCCAATCCTGGTTGAGCGTGATCAGGATCACGGGCTGGATGTTCAGGATATCCTGCGGCTTGCTGTGCGGGCCGATGGCGAAGTTCAGATTGTTCTGGAAGGCAGGCTGATGACGTCGGAGATCGGACTCTGCGCCGCCTTGGCGAGGTCGCTGGTGCTTCGACCTTGCTCCTCCTGCGCAAGGACAGCGCAGCCTTGCAAGACCGTTAGAATGGCCAGGGCCAGCCTGAGCCTGGGCTGACCGCGACCCGTGCGTCGTCTCATCATGACGTAGCCCCTTGGAACTCCCCAGCCCGTCCACAGCAAGTTGAGCAGAGCTCGGCTCGCGGCACCAGATCGAGCGTCGCTGTGCAGATCGGAAGAGTTGCAGCGTTGTCGTCGGAGCAGGAGGCTGCATTTTGCCCTGAGGTGGGCGACTCGGAAGGGTAGCTTCGGGTCAGACTCGGTAATCGAGCCGGCTGGTCCGAAGGAACGCTAACTGCTGGTTTCCAGACGTGCGCCCATCGTCAGCTTCGTGCCAGATCCAGACGTTCGCTCTCTTCCCGTTTGCAAACTATTCCGCAGTGCGGACGCAGACGGTTGCCTGACGACCTAGGCGCGCGAGCCGCTTGGGCTCGAAGGGCCATGGGCGGCACTGTCGAAACCACCCGCATGGACAAGGGCAAAGTGGGGATGATCCGTCCCAAACCGTAAGCCAAGCTGAAACCGCAAGCTCCATCTGAAGGTTGTCTGATGCCGATCGGCGTCGGCGCGCTCCGGAGGAGTTCATGATCTCCCATCGATTGCAGACTTTGGCGCTCGTGACTGCATTGTCGGTCGCAGCAGCGCCTATGGCTTTCGCCCAGGCTGGTGGCGGGGGTGGCGGTGGCTCGAGCAGCGGCGGCTCTGCAGGTAGCGCGGGCGGAACGGGCGGCGCAGGCGGTGCGGCGGGTTCCGGCATGGGTAGTGGCGTCGGATCTCCGGGCGGTGGTGCGCTGAGCACGGGGAACACCGGATCAGGCGGCGTTCCATCGAGTTCGATGCCAGGCTCCGCGGGTCCGGCCCAGCAGTCCACCGGTGGTTCGAACTCGAATGGCGCGGCAGGGGAAGCGCTGACACCTCCGATCCCCGCACCGGGCATGACGGGCTCCGTCGGCAATCCTGGCGCTGCCAATTCTGGTGCTCCCCGGCCGGGCGTTGGGGCTGGCGGCTCCGCTGGAAACCAGACCGGTCTGGGCAACATCGGGCCGGAAACCGAGAAAGAGCACCGGGCTCAGGAGCAGAGTGACAGGGTGACCAGGAGCATTTGCGATAAGTGCTGATCGACGGCGCCCTCTAGCGTGAGCTTGCCTGCGTTGAGTTTCTCGAAGCACAGCAGGAGACACACCATGGATCGTCGCGTTGTCCTGACCGGCTTGGCCGCCGTGGCGGCCGCCCCTGCGCTCGCGCAGACCAGCGGATCACCTTCTGCCAGACAGCTAGGTGCCGCTGGTGGAACGGCAGAAGGCTCCGGCGGCTCGGGATCCGGAGTGAGCCGCATGGGCGGGCAGCAGATGGCTCAGACCGACATGCAGCACATGCAGCAGACCATGCAACTCGGCATGGTGGCCCTCGAAACCAGTCGGATCGCCCAGCAGAAGGCGCAGAACGCCGACCTGAAGAGGTTCGCGACCTTCGAGGTGCAGGAGCAGACCACGCTCTCCGAGGTCCTTCGCTCGATGACGGAGCCCGCCACCACGGCGGCGACAGGCTCGTCGTCCCAGCCAGGACAGACCGGCGGCGCCTCGGCCAACGCTCTACCGGTGCAGATCGATACCCAAAGCCGGGAGATGATCCAGAGGCTCCAAAACACTCAGGCTGGCGAAGCCTTTGACCGCGAATATCTCCAAGGTCAGATGGAGGGGCACAGCGCCCTTCTGCGGGTGCAGACGCAATATCTGCAAAGCAATCCGCAGAACCGCGAGCACCTGAATGTCGCAAAGCTGGCCCGCACCGTGATCGTCGAGCACGTCACCCTGCTAGAGGACATCCAGTCCAAGATGAGGTGAGTCTCGCGACATCGCGTGGCGAGTGCATGGTCAGATGGCCTGTGGCCGGCGCTTTCGGATCCTGAGCATCCTCAATGATGTCACCTAAGGGTGCCTAGCAGCGCGCGCCGACATCCAATCTCGAGCAGGCGAGTTGTCCGAGAGTTGACCGCCCTGATTGAGCGCCATGGCAAGCCGGGTTGATCGTGTCCGACAATGACACGGAACTGACCTCGAACGCTGTTCTGTCATGGTGTAGCCAACACCACGTCATCTGGCACTACATCGCGCCAGGAAACCCGACACAGAATGATATCTGCGAGAGCTTCCAGGGGCATGCGCGGCGAGTTCTTGAACGAGAGCCTGTTCTTCGGTCTCGATCATGACCGATCTGCGATCGAGCACTGGGTGGCGGACTTCAACGCGTATCGACCACATTTCGCGCTCGGCTATCAAACCCCGGCGGATGTATGGCGCGATCCAGGCTGCAGCGATGAGATCCCGACTATCCTGAATGTAGATGACGCACTAGCCGTGCCTGCCCGTACCATGCCGCTCCGCTTCCGTGAGGACGGCCTCGATCGGCCGGAATGGACGATAGCCCTCCAGGTTACGGCATCAGCTAATTTGACAGTACACCCGACACCGTCGAAGCGGCTCGTATTGAGGTCCGGAACTACGCTCATTCTGTCGGCGCTCCGATCACCACACACCAGAGCACCCGGCGATTTTTGGTGGGTGCTCCGCCAGGGGCCGCCGGACTGACGTCGCCTGAGGACTGAATCGACCTGCGGGACCGCTAGGGGTGATTACGGTTCTCACGCGGGCGAGGCCGGCATGTCCCGGACGGCGATCTGCGCCAGGATGTTCGCGTCTTCATCCGTGATGGTGATGACGCAGGTCAGCGGGTCGACCCCAAGCGGCATCTCCGGCGCGAGCAGGTGGCGGGCCTCCGTCTGAGCCCAGGCCAGAGCAGCCGCGAGGTCGGGCAGGTCCACCCCGCAATGGTCGAGGGTGGCGTGATCCTCGCAGTCACAGTGGAAGAAGAACCGGGGCATCGTCTCCAGCGTGTCGAGCACGACCGCCAGCCGCGCATAGACGCTACCGGTCGAGCGCGTGCGCGCGATGGTCTCGGGTGTCGCAACGGGCGCGTCGGCCTCCCCGGACGGGTGAACAATCTTGGTCGG
>JBJMPB010000073.1:0-5719 GCA_045803455.1 Gemmatimonadales bacterium
ACATTCTTACCCACGTTCGCGCCGCACGACCGCTCCCACTGATCGTTGCCGTCATCCTGGGTACGCTCACCTTCCCCATCCGCTGGATTCGTTGGCGCATTCTGCTCGGCCCCGCTGGAGCATCGCCGCAGTACGGGGCGCCGCTCTGGCACGCGATAGCGGTCGGATTCATGGCCAACAACCTGCTCCCGCTCCGCGCCGGTGAGCTGGTTCGGTCGTATACCGCGGCCCGGCTCACCGGAATCCGGTTCACCACCGTGCTCTCCTCCGTCGCGGTAGAGCGCATCTTCGATGGCCTGGCCGTGGTCGGGTTGCTCACGGTGGCGCTGCTGGGGTTCGATCTGCCGCGCTCGTTGTCCATCGCAGGCGTTTCGGTGCTGCAGCTGGCCCAGGGGGGTGCCGTCGTCAGCGCGGGGGCATTTCTCATCGCCATCGCGATCCTTGCGGCTCCGGCTATGGCGGAGAAGGTCATTCGCCGCCTGGCGCCGTCGCGGCTGGCCGACAAGTTGGTGAAGATGGTGGAGGGGATTCGGCAGGGCCTCGTGGCGTTGCGCACGCCCGGACGCCTGCTTCTGGTGGCGCTCTGGTCGCTGGTGCTCTGGCTCGGGAATGCGCTGGCCTTCTACGCAGGGTTTGCCGCGTTCGACATCCCGGTCAGCTATGTCGGAGCTCTGTTGCTGCAGGGACTGCTGGTGCTGGGAATCGCCATTCCGTCGACGCCCGGTTTCTTCGGACCGTTCGAGGCCGTCATCGTCGCCGTTCTGGCCTTGTATGGCGTGCCAAATGATGTCGCGTTCTCCTACGCCATAGCCTATCACATCACCTCGTTTCTTCCGATTACGCTCCTGGGACTGTGGTCGTTGACTCGGGTGCCCGGAGGCTTTCAAGGAATTCGGCAAGCGCCTCGATGACCACCACGGCAACGCTGGCGGCCTGCGCCAAGATCAACCTGTTCCTGCGGGTGCTTTCCCGGAACGACGACGGATTTCATGGGGTGGAGACGCTGCTATGCCTGATCGACCTCGCTGATACGCTCACCGCAGAACGCCGGGAAGGGCGAGGGGCCACCATCGAAGTGGACGGCGCCGACACTGGTCCCCCAGACCAGAACCTGGCGGTGCGCGCCGCGGAGCGGGTGCTCGAGGCCACCGGCAATCGGTTTGCGGTGCACTTGAAGCTGGTGAAGCGAATTCCCATTCGCGCCGGCCTCGGCGGCGGCTCCAGTGACGCCGCGACTGCGCTGCATCTGGTGAACCATCTCGCAGGCAGCGCCGTGCCCCGGCATGAGCTGCTTCAATTCGCAGCCCAGGTGGGGAGCGACGTGCCCTTCTTCTTCAGCGGCGCCCCTCTCGCCCTGGCTTGGGGCCGAGGGGAACGAATGATCCGCCTGCCCCCGCTTCCGCCGTCGCCTGCACTCCTGGTGACTCCGCCGGTTCCAATCCCCACTCCTGATGCATACGCCTGGGTCGATGCTGCGGGTGCCACGTCTGTCCGGCGCGGCGCCCTCGCCCTGGACCTCGATGCGATATCACGCTGGGGCGACATTGGCAGGATGGCCGGGAACGATTTCGAGTCACCGGTTTTCAGCCGCCATGGGAACATCCGGGCTGCCTTCGAGGCGCTGGTCGCGACCCGCCCGCTGGTTTGTCGAATGAGCGGCTCGGGATCGACCCTCTTCGCGATTTACCGGTCGAGCAGGGATCGGGAGGATGCGGCTATGATGCTGGGCCGGAAACACGGCCTGGTCACCAGAGTGGAGACGGCGGACCAGCCCGCCCCCGGTCTGACTAGTGAATCAGGATGATGGCTGAGGTGGAGGGAACGCCTGCGTCATCCAGCAGGGTCAGGAGATAAGGCCCGGGCGGCGCCGTTGCGCCATTGACGGGGGCCTGCACCGACAGACCTCCTGCGACACGACGAAACGAGAGCTCCACAAACCGCTGACTCTGGTCGAAAGCGTGGGTGACGGATCCCAGGCGCACCAGGGTCACTCGAACCACCCTCAGGGCATCAGGAGAGCCCACCAGGAAGGTCTCTCCAAATCCCGCCTGAGCCGGCGCCTCTTCCAGCAGTGGCCGAGGTCCCCGAAACAGATACGGTGGCGAAAAGATTTCCGCATTAAGCTCCCGCGGTAAACCAGGTCCGTCGCCGCTGCCGGCATGCAGCACCCGTCCGTCAGGCAGGAGGAGGCTGGTCGAGTGGTACACTCGAGTCGTCCGATTCGAGGCGAGCACCCGCCACTGTCCCCTAGCCGGGCTCCAGAGCTCAGCCGCGTGCACCGCCCCGGCAGGGTCGCTGAAGCCGGCGGCGCTGGTTCCTCCGGTAGCCAGAACCTGACCGTCCGGCAGAAGCGTCGCGTTGAACTGCCGCCGCGCGTACCTCATGCTCTCCGTGTAGCGCCAGCTCGGCTGGGGCTCGTTGAGGTCGACCAGCTCGGCGGTGTTGGTGGGGGCTCCGTCCGGCGGATCGCTTCCACCCAGGATCATGACCCTTCCGGGCTGGTACATCACCGCCGAGCCGTAGTCTCTTCGCCCGTAGTTACTGCTCGGCCCTGGCATCCAGCGACCACTACCGGCTGGATCCAGATAGGCTGACTGCTGCAGCTCGCCCGCGTAAAACAGCAGGCCGTTGGGGGCAACGAAGGTGCGCGGATAGTACGGGAGCGCGCGAGCAGCTCCGGCCAGTTGGCGCCAGGATCTGCCGGACCAGATCTCGGGAATTTCCACTTGCTCAGCAGACTGGTCGGTACCCGCCAGACTGATCACCTCGCCGTCGGCCAGCATCGTTGTCGTGGGGTACCATCGGGCAAAGCTCATGCTGGAGAGCTGGAGCCAGCTCTGCGACTCAGGATCGAAAAGGTTGGCGTCGCGAAGTCCGCGGCGATCGTCGAGATGACCACCGCTTACCAGCAAACGTCCGTCGGCCAGGAAGGTGTGGCCGCTGCAGAAAACCATGGTGGCAGTGGGGACTTCGCTGAAACTCCCATCCGCAGGATTGTAGACTTGGGGAGCTCCGATGCGCCCCCAGGAGAGCACCCGGCCGGTAGGCAGCAGGTGCAGATGAACGGCAACGACCGGCCAGGGCACCGGCAGGGACCATTCTCCCGATTCGGACTGAGGCTGCCGCGGAGCCGGCGCCGGACACGCTATCGCGCCATTCTCCACCGGCTCGGTGGATCCGTCCGAGGTGGAAATCTGGAGGGGACCGCGGTTCACGGCGGTGAGCCGTGTGATGCTTGGCGCCGTGCTCATCCCGGCGGGAAGCAGAACGTCCCCTGTCTCTGCGGTTCCGAGCACCGCGTAGTGCACCAGCTTGTCCGGAGAGTCCTGGTTGCGGAGCTCGAACCGGTTACCGCACAGGTAGGCAACCGTGATCTGATCCAGGCCGCCTTCGGTAGGCCTCGGCTTGACGCTATCCTGACATCCCGCTGTAAGTACGCCCAGCAACGCCACCGCCAACCTGCGCCTCACCTGCGACCTCGACACCGGTAGACTGCCGCTGAGCTTCAGGAATTGGATTTGGTAGCGTCCACCAGCTCGCGGACCTTTCGGGCCAGAGCTTCAGGCTCCAGAGGTTTCTGGATGAACTCACTTCCCTGCTGCAGTAATCCCCGGCTTATCACGTCCAGTCCGGTGTACCCGGAGGTGAACAGCACCGGAATGTGGGGCCAGCGCTGGGCGACGACATCGGCCATCTCCCGACCACCCATGTCAGGCATCACGACGTCGGCCACGATCAGGTTGATCTTCCCCTCTTCCCGTTCCAGCAACCTGATGGCCTCATTTCCGTCGGCGGCTTCCAGGACGCCATATCCGCAGCCCTTGAGCGTGCGAGCCACGATGCTCCGTACCATGGGCTCGTCTTCCGCCACCAGCACCACCTCTTCCGGCCTGCCTGGAGGCGCCGGGTGCTCCGGGTCGTCGGTCTGGACTCCGGCGTCGATGATCGGAAAATAGAGCTTGAAGGTGGTTCCCAGTCCCGGTTCGCTATAGGCCCAGATGAACCCGCCGCTCTGCTTCACGATGCCATACACCGTCGAGAGACCAAGCCCGGTTCCCTGCCCCACAGCCTTGGTAGTAAAGAAGGGCTCAAAGATGCGGGACAGTGTAGCCCGGTCCATTCCGTGGCCGGTATCGGTGACCACGAGCGCTGTGTACTCGCCCGGCTCGAGGGTTTCCACCGGTTTGGCCGCGACATAGGCTGGATCGAGCGCGACGTTCATGGTCTCGATGGTGAGACGCCCTCCCTCGTCCATTGCGTCACGGGCATTGAGGGTCAGATTGAGCAGCACCTGCTCCAGCTGACCGGGATCGGCCCGGATCGATCCAAGCACAGGTGCGAGGTGCATTCGCACCGCGCGGGTCTCGCCCAGGGCGCGGTTCAGGATCGGCTCCAGCTCCCGGACCGTGGCATTCAGATCCAGAATCTGAGGCTGGAGCATCTGGCGGCGGCTGAAGGCGAGAAGCTGCTGGGTAATGCCGGCGGTACGCTTGGCCGCGCGCCAGATCTGGTCTACATCCTGACGAACCTGGTCCGGGAGATCGGTTCGCTGCAGTACGTAATCGGCACAGCCCAGTACCACCGACATCATATTGTTGGCCTCGTGGGCAATGCCGCCGGCCAGCTGCCCTACCGAATCCATCCGTTGCGCCTGCCGCAGCCGCTCCTCCATCAGTCGCCGGTCGGTGACGTCGAGACACACACCAGTGATGTAGAGCGGCGCGCCAGTGCTGTCGCGCATCAGCCGGCCGGTGCCGCTGAGCCAGCGAATTTTTCCGTTGGGCAGCATCACCCGAAACTCGGAGCTGAGCGAGCCACTCTCCTCCAGTGAGCGTTTGATATCCCGCTGCACCGAGTCGCGATCCTCGTCGACCACTCGCTCGAGAACCTGGTCGAATCGGGTGACCTGCTGGTTCAGGGGGACGCCAAAGAGCTGGTTCATACCCTGGTCCCAGCTCACGGCTCCGGTCTCCATGTTCCATTGCCAGGTCCCCATTCGAGCCGAACGAAGGGCGAGCTCCAGCCGCTCCTGGCTCTGGGCCAGCGCCTGCTGCACCTGGCGGCGCTCAGTAACGTCTCGCTTGATGCTGGAGGCACCAACTACTTCGCCCTGGGCGTTACGAATGGGTGAGACGCTCAGGGCGACATAGATCCGACCACCATCCTTCCGAATACGCTCCACTTCGGCAAATCCCACATGCTCGCCCTGACGGATGCGGTCGAGCAGATCGCGCTCCTCGTGATGCAGGTGATCCGGGATCAGCTTGAAGATGGACCCACCCACCATCTCACCCGCGCCATAGCCGAACATCTGTTCGGCGGCCGCGTTCCAACTGGTCACCACGCCATCCACGGTTTTGCCGATGATGGCATCGGCGGAAGACGCAACGATGGCAGCAAGCCGCTGAGTGGCATGCTCGGCCTCGCGCTGCCGGCTGACGTCGCGGGTAAAGCAGCGGGTATGCACGAACTCACCGTTATGGAAGTAGGCGCTGGCATCGATCAGGACATCTACGATCGACCCGTTCTTCGCTCGAAGCTGAGCCGGGTAATCCTGGAGCACCTCGCCTCGGGTGAGCCGGGCCAGAATGTCGTCGATCACCGGCCGGTTCACGTGCAAGTCCGCGATGTTTCGCCCCACGTATTCGTTCCGCTGATAACCCAGCAGGTCCAATTCCGCCTGGTTGGCCCGCAGGATGGTGCCATCCGGTCCGACCCA
>JBJMPB010000093.1:0-2868 GCA_045803455.1 Gemmatimonadales bacterium
CACGCGGCGTGGGGGCACGCCCGCCCATCATGGTCCGGCCCAAGCCGAGCCACACGCAGAGGAGCCGGAGAGGAAGCCGTCAAACTCAGCCCCGTCCTCGCACGAAGCCAGCCGGGAGCCGGGTCGTGGACGAGAGGCGACCTCCCCCACCGAGATCCCCGCCCGGGGCTGGAAGGACATCTTCTGGCGCGTCTATGAGGAGATCAACAAAGACCGCATCCTGGCGGTCGCAGCCGGCGTGACCTTCTATGGCCTGCTCGCGCTCTTTCCCGCCCTTGCGGCCCTGGTCTCGATCTACGGCCTGTTCGCCGATCCTGCGACCATCCAGGACCATCTCAACCTCCTCTCCGGCGTGCTGCCCGGGGGAGCCCTGGAGGTCATCAGCGAGCAGGTGAAGCGGATCACCTCGAAGGGAAGTGGCACGCTGGGCTTTGCCTTCTTCTCTGGTCTGGCGATCTCGCTGTGGAGCGCCAATGCGGGCGTGAAGGCTGTGTTCGACGCCCTCAATGTGGCTTATGGCGAGGAGGAGAAGCGCGGCTTCATCGCTCTGAACCTGCGCTCGCTTGTCTTCACCCTCGGCATGATCCTCTTCGTTCTAGTGGCGGTCGGGGCGATTGTGGTCATTCCCATCCTCCTCGACTTCATCGGACTCGGGCAGGTGACCGAATGGATCATCTCCCTCGCCCGCTGGCCGGTCCTGCTCGGAGCGATCGTGCTCGTTCTGGCTGTCCTGTACCGTTACGGACCGAGCCGAGACACCGCACAGTGGCGTTGGATCAGTGCCGGCAGCCTTGTGGCCGCGGTGGTCTGGGTGATCGCCTCGATGCTGTTCTCGTGGTACGTGGCGAACTTCGGCAACTACAATGAGACCTATGGCTCGTTGGGCGCCGTGATTGGTTTTATGACCTGGATGTGGCTCTCCACCACCGTCGTTCTGGTTGGGGCTGAGCTGAACGCTGAGATCGAGCATCAGACGGTTCACGACACCACCGAAGGGCCTCAGAAGCCGCTTGGGGCGCGCGGCGCCCGCATGGCGGACAGTGTCGGGGCGGCCAAAGCGTAGGGCCAGGTCATGTTGGCGTTCTAATCTGTTCACCCTGGTGCGGCTCGGCTGGGATCTCGGCGACCTCGTACCACTCCCGCGGATGCTCAGACCCTTGAGAGCTGCTGCACGCCCACTTCGTCGCAAGCCCCTGCCGACAGCATGACCTGTCCTGCACCGCCGCCTTTAACGCTTTCTTCACGCTTGTTACCGGAAAGCTCAGCAGGTCTCGGTCGAGGGCGGCCCAATGCACATTCTGGTGGTTGAGGACGACCTAGCGGTTTCGCACAGCATCCAGCTGATGCTGGGATCGGTAGCGTCTACCGTCCACATGACGGACCTCGGCGAAGAAGGGGTCGAGCTTGCGAAGCTTAACGCCTACGACATCATCTTCCTCGACCTGAACCTGCCCGACAGGTCGGGCTACGAGGTGCTTCAGTTCCTCCGGACCGCCAACGTTAACACGCCAATCCTGATCCTGTCTGGCTTGAATGCCACAGCAGACAAGGTCAAAGGGCTCGGCTTTGGGGCCGACGATTACGTCACCAAGCCCTTCCACAAAGATGAGCTGCTGGCGCGCGTGCACGCCGTCGTGCGCCGCTCACAAGGAGCGGCCGAAACGGTGGTGCGATGCGGTGACCTGGTCGTCAATGTGGACGCGAAACGGGCCGAGGTCGCGGGCCAGTCTGTCCCGTTGACCGGGAAGGAGTATCAGATGCTGGAGCTCCTGGCGCTCCGGAAGGGGATGACGATCTCCAAAGACATGTTCCTAAGCCACCTGTATGGCGGCATGGACGAGCCCGAGCTGAAGATCATCGACGTGTTCATGTGCAAGCTGCGCAAGAAGCTTGCGGCGGCATCGGGCGGGACTGACTACATCGAGACCGTCTGGGGGCGGGGCTACATGCTCCGCGAGCCCCAGTGCTTCAGAGAGGCGGGCTAGGTCGCGGCTAGTCCGGCTCGAGCAGCTGCCGTGGCCAGTGATGGGTGAGCGTCAGGCCGCGAGCTTGGGGTCAGAGACGGCCCCCGGATCTCAATGTCGCTCGCCCGGCCGTGAGCCATAAGCCGAGATGGGTGAGGACCGGCCTGGTGAGACGGCCAGAGGGGCTGTGCCGCGATCTGTTCCGAAGGGCCGTCCCGAAGGACGGCCCCACTCCACAGGAGATCTACGCTGCGGCAGCGGCAGGGTTGATGGCATCCTCGGCGAGGTCGGAGAGGATCTCGTCCGTGTTCTCCTCCTCAATGAGCGTCTCTTGGATCAGACCCTCCGCTTCCGAGAGGCCCAGCTGCTTGGCCCAGGCGAGCAGGGTGCCGTAGCGGGTGATCTCGTAATGCTCCACCGCCTGAGCCGCCGCGATTAAGCCCGCATCCGAAGCTTCGCCGCCCTGGAACTCCTGCAGGATCTCCTGCCCCTCCTCAATGATACCCTGAATAGCTTTGCACTCGACACCCTCGGGCCGTTCGCCCACGATCTGGAACACCTGCTCGAGGCGCTTTACCTGCTCCTGAGTTTCCTTCAGGTGCACAGCCAGCGCGCCCTTCAGCTCCTCGGACTGGGCTGCTTCCGCCATTTGCGGCAGGGCTTTGAGGATAGCGTTCTCGGCGAAGTAGGTATCTTTGAGCTGGTGAACGAAGAGGGCCTTCAGATCTTTCTCAGCCATGGGTCAATCTCCGGGTCAGGTCGGGGCAAGGACACGGGTAACCGCTGAGACAAGCGGGCGTTCCTCACGCCTGCCCTTGTCTGGGGCGGCTAACGGCCGCCTCGAACGTGTGCTGGGTCGTTGAACCGGAGGAGCGGTCCGAGCCGAACAGGAAGAGATACTACG
>JBJMPB010000100.1:0-7085 GCA_045803455.1 Gemmatimonadales bacterium
CAGTACCTCGGCCAGGGCGAGTTCTACCTGGAGTACGGGAGCTTCGATGTCAGCCTGACCGTCCCCAGCAGCATGTTGGTTGCCGCCACCGGCACGCTGCAGAACCCGGCCCAGGTCCTGACCGCAACTCAGCGCAGCCGACTCAGCCGAGCCCGCGCCAGCGACTCGACGGTGGTCATTCGGGGCAAGGATGAGGTGAGCGATCCGGCCTCGCGGCCGGTCTCGCCCACGGGAACGCTGACCTGGCGCTTTACGGCGGACAGCGTACGTGATTTTGCCTGGGCCGCGGCCGGGCACTTCGTCTGGGATGCCGCACGGGCCAACGGCGGCCGGACGCTGGCCATGAGCTTCTATCCGCCCTCGGCGGAGCCCATTTGGAATCAGTCCACCCAGTACATCCGGTTTGCCATCGAGAACTACTCCTCGTGGTATCGGTATCCCTACCCGGCCGCCATCAACGTGAATGGGATCGAGGGCGGGATGGAATACCCGATGATCGTGTTCTGCCACAACCGGACTGACGGGCCGGCGCTGTTCAGCGTCACCGACCACGAGATCGGCCACACCTGGTACCCAATGGTGGTGGGTAATAACGAGCGGCGATACGCCTGGATGGATGAAGGATTCAACACCTTCATGAACTACTACAACTGGGAAAAGAAGTATCCCGGCACCTACAATCGGCGGGGGAACCCCAATATCTACATTCCTTTCGCGCTCAGCGGGCGGGAAGACCCGATCATGACGCCGGCTGATCAGATTCGGGGTAACCTCAGCGTTACGGCCTACACCAAGCCTGGCCTCGCCCTCATCCTCCTCCGGGATCGAATCATCGGGCGGGAACGATTCGATCCAGCCTTTCGGGAATACATTCGCCGGTGGGCGTATAAGCACCCGACCCCGGCGGACTTCTTCCGCAGCATCGAGGATGGGGTGGGTGAAGATTTGAGCTGGTTCTGGCGGTCCTGGTTCTACACCACTGAGCGGCTGGATCAGGCGGTAGACTCGGTGCGGTCAATCGATTCGGCGGGGGTGACGCTATCCCGGGTCTACCTCCGCAATGTCACGCCCATGCCGATGCCGGTGGAGCTGGACCTCAGGATGGAGGGCGGCGCCGCCCAGCACCTGAGTCTGCCGGTGGAGATCTGGTATGCCGGCTCCCAATACACCCTTCAGGTGCCAGGTCCCAAACGTGTGGTGGGTGCGGCGATCGATACCCGGAACTTCTACCCCGATGTGCGGCGGGAAAACAACGCGTGGATGGCACCGGCTGAAGCCACCGGCTCGAGTGGAAACCGCGAAGCTCGCAAGCCCGCAGCTCCGTAAACTACGACGCGGCTACTGCGTCCTCAGCTGCCAGAGGCCGCTCAGCATGTCGATGGCGTAGAGCGATCCATTCGCCAGCTGCACACCCCAGGTGTAAGTGTTCCCATCTCCACCGGGTTTGATCTGGCTCAGGAGTCGTCCAGACAGGTCGCCGCTCAGAGTGCCGGAGATGTCCAGCGCCACTACCCCCGCGTTGTAATAGGCGGCATAGAGCACCTGTCCCGGCTCGTCGATCCAGAAGTTGTGGGTTCCCGCGCCGTTGAGGTGGAAGAAGGCAACTTCGGCTGGATGAGCCAGGTCTGAGACGTCCACCACGTGGATGTCGCCGCTGGAGCGGGACCCGACCACACCCGCGCCCTCCTGCCCGATGAACAGGTAGCGTTTCTCTCCGGTGACGGGATTGTGGAACCACCAGCCGTTGTGCACTGCCGGGCTGCTACTGCTGTTGGCCCCGGTAATCAGGCGACTCACCTCTACCGGTGCCGAGGGCGAGCCTCCCCGAATGCCGTTCCCCACATCATAGATGATGACGCCTTCGTCCCAAGCGAACACGAACGCCAGGCCATCTCGGACGAACGTGTCATGGATGCCGTAGTGCGGCGGGATCGGCTCGCGATGCAGCAGTCTGGGCTCCGCCGGATTGCTCAGGCTGTAGATGAGAAGCGCTGGTTCATTCTGCGCTTCAGTGCCGTTGAAGCTCGGGTTCTTGGCGGCGAATGCGTACGTCACTCCGTTGATCACCGACAGCGTTACGGTGTGCACCCCCCCACAGGCAGAGGCTACGCCAATCAAGCTAGGATGTGCGGGGTCAGTCAGAGAGTAGGCGTAGACTCCTCCATGTTGCCCGAAATCCCCGCCTCCCTCGCCACTCAATACCAGAAGCTGACCGTCCTCACTGACCTGGACATCACTCACGGTTCCGGTGTTCGGGACGGTCACCGAATCCACCAGCGAAGGCGTGCCTGCGGCGTTGAGAGCCCACACTTTTAAAACGTCGCCCTGCGCATCCCGGAAGTTCCAGGTTCCGGTGTAGGCATGATTCCCAGACACCCAGAGATCTGAGCTGTAGCGCTCCGGTACATTGTTGCCGCCACTCGCCACACTGAGAGCGAGCGGCATCGATCCGGTTGCACTCGTCCTGGCAAATGCTACGGGAAAGTCGGCCAGTCCGACTGGCTCGCCCCTGGCTCTAACGGCTAGAGGGTTGCTTGTCTCACATTCCACAGGGTCGCTCGGCCCGTTGGAGTTATCACCCCCACAGGCGACAAGCCCCAGGATGACCAGCGCTAGTGTATCAATGCGTTTGATCATAGTGCTCATGCTGAGGATGACCGGTGGCCGCCGCCGTGTCCTGCGCCACACCATACCGTCCCATCCGATGCAGAGGGAGCCCAACGTTGAGCCGGCTCCCGATGCTCAACGACCAAAACGAGGTTTTGCCGTAGAAGGACTCCGCGTTGAACAAGCCGCCGTTCACGTCGGCGATGCGTCCATAGGAGATCTCAACAAAGGGCAAAGCCGCCAGCGCCTTCGCCAAGGTGAGCTGGAATCCGTACCCTGCGGTGTGGACAGTCCAGCGCGAAGTGCCCAGAATCGAGTTCTCCAGATGCGGCCGAGCCGAACGAAACGGGTCGAGGAGCCGCTGTTCCTCAGGACGCTCAGTGCGCTCGAATCGATACAGGAGACGATGATGGCCAAGCGTCCATGCACCTTCTCCCAGAAAGCTGTGAAAGACGAAGAACCCCTCGGCTTCGGAGGTTTGCGCCCATTCCACCAGGGCATACGCCGGAGAGCCGCGCAGCGAGCCGGTCCACCGGCCGGATGCGCTCCACTTGCTTTGATCGGTCCCGAACCCTTCCCGGTGCTCCGGCGAGTGGACGTCGGCATGCGATCCCTGCAGCTCGAGATGCGCCCCAGGATAGACCGTGAACCTGGCAGACCAGGAGTCGCCGAAGCGGGACATGTTAGGCCAGCTCTCGGGCCGCTCCGGCTCGTCGCCGTTGAAAAGAGCTCCCTCCAATAGAACCGGCCCTACCTTGGCGCCCAGCATGACCACGGCACGTTCCAGGATTTGGGCGAAATGGTGATTGACCGGGTAGCGCAGCGGTGGGCGTGACATGGGGTCGTCGGTCCCGAACGGCGCGAACCCCTTGCCGGCAGACAGCGAGGCGGAGGAGCGTCCGAACGGGTGCACGTACGACAGCATTAGCTCATGGAGGTAGGTGTGGGGGTGCCGCCGGTCCATGAATCCCTCTCCCCAATCCCCCAGGGCAAGCTCCCCGTTGGGGATGGTCAAACCCTCGAGGTTGAGCGTAGTCAGCAGCCGCAATCGATCCTCGAACGCTCCGCCATGGGCCATGACGGTCGGCTGGACCAGCCGCACTTCTCCCAGCGAGCCCCCATGCGGTATCGGATTGGCCTCGGTATACACCGGGACAGCGCTAGCCCCGAACCTGATCCAACCGGGAGCCTGCCCCAGCCCCTGGCCGGGGAGCAGGACCGTGGCCACGAGCGGTAAGGTGAGAAACCGTCTCAGCCGGACTCGGCTACGGCCGCGCGACCGGAGGTGAGACTGGCCCGAAGGAAGTCCCGGTTCATCCGGGTGATGGTGTCGATGCTGATGAGCTTGGGGCAGGCTTCCTGGCACTCGCCGTAGAGGGTGCAACCACCGAAGTTCTCGATGTCCATCTGGGCGACCATCCGCAGAGCGCGGCGATAGCGCTCCGGCTGGCCCTGAGGCAGCAGGCCCAGATGGGTCAGCTTGGCCGCGGTAAAAAGCGAAGCCGAGCCGTTGGGACAGGCGGCGGCGCAGGCACCACAAGCAATACACTGCGCCGCATCCATTGCGGTGTCTATCGTCTCCTTGGGGATCAGTATGGTGTTGCCGTCGGGAGCTCCCCCGGTCGGGGCGCTGACATATCCGCCGGCCTGAATGATCCGGTCCAGGGCGGTCCGGTCTACCACCAGATCTCGAACGATGGGAAATGCCCGGACCCGCCAGGGCTCGACCGTGATCGCCTCGCCGTCCTTGAAGCTCCGCATATGCAGCTGGCAGGTGGCGGTGCCCCGCACGGGACCATGGGCCACGCCATTGATCATCAGACTGCACGATCCACAGATCCCTTCGCGGCAGTCGTGGTCAAAGGCGATCGGGACCTCACCCCGCTGCATCAGCCCCTCGTTGACGACATCGAGCATCTCGAGGAAGGACATATCGGGACTGATCCCGGCAGCCTGATACTCGACCAGCCGTCCGGGAGCTGAGGGGCTGGGCTGGCGCCAGATGCGGAGGGTGAGGTTCATTCTGTGACGACCCTCCTCGTCGGGAGTCGGGTGTCAGGAGTCGGGGCGCTCCTGCCCGGGCCAAATGCCCGACTCCTGACTCCAGACTCCTGACTCATTTATAACTCCGCTGGGCCAGATGCACGTACTCGAACTCCAGTGGCTCCTTGTGCAGCTGAGGCTCCCGGTTTGCTCCCGAATACTCCCAGGCTGACACGTAGGCGAAATCCTGGTCATTCCGCAGCGCTTCTCCATCCGGCGTCTGGTACTCCACCCGGAAATGTCCGCCGCAGGACTCCTCCCGCTCCAAGGCGTCCCGGCACATCAGCTCACTCAGCTCCAGGAAGTCGGCAACCCGGCCGGCCCGCTCCAGCGCCTGATTCAACTCGGCATCGCTGCCGGGAACGTTGACGTTTCGCCAGAACTCCTCGCGCAGCACCGGAATCTGGGCCAGCGCTTCCCGCAGGCCTTGAGCACTGCGCGCCATTCCGCACTTGTCCCACATCAGCTTGCCCAGCTCTCGATGGAAGGAATCCACCGTGCGTTTGCCTTTGATCCCAAGCAGTCTGCTGGTATAGCTCGCGACCTCCGCCTCGGCGCGGGCGCACTCAGGATGCGACGCGTCGATCTTGTTCAGCTTGGCGGAAGCCAGGTAGTCGGCGATGGTAGCCGGGAGAATGAAATAACCATCGGCCAGCCCCTGCATCAGCGCACTCGCTCCCAGCCGGTTGGCACCATGATCGGAGAAGTTTGCCTCGCCGATCACATGGAGCCCGGGAATGGTGCTCATCAGGTTGTAGTCCACCCAGAGCCCGCCCATGGTGTAGTGGACCGCGGGGTAGATTCGCATCGGCGTCCGATACGGATTCTCGTCGGTAATTCGCTGGTACATCTCGAACAGGTTGCCGTAGCGGTCGCGATTGGTGGGCTCCCCCAGGCGTCTGATCGCGTCGGCAAAGTCGAGATACACACCGAGCCCGCTTTCGCCAACCCCCCTGCCTTCGTCGCAGACCTCCTTTGCCGCTCGGGAGGCGATATCCCGCGGAGCCAGGTTGCCGAAACTGGGGTACTTCCGCTCCAGGTAGTAATCCCGCTCCGAGTCAGGGATTTGAGAGGGCAGCCGCTTGTCACCTTGCGTGCGCGGCACCCAGACTCGCCCATCATTCCGAAGCGATTCGCTCATCAGGGTCAGCTTCGACTGGTAGTCGCCACTCACCGGAATGCAGGTGGGATGGATCTGGGTGAAGCACGGATTCGCGAATGCGGCTCCCCGCTTGTGCGCCCGCCAGACGGCGGTGGCGTTCGACCCCTTGGCGTTCGTGGAGAGATAGAAAACGTTGCCGTAGCCGCCCGTGCCCAACACCACCGCATCCCCAACATGAGAGGTGATCTTACCGGAGACCATGTCCCGGGTCACGATTCCTCGGGCCTGGCCATCAATGACAATAAGATCGAGCATCTCGGTCCGGGGATACATTGTCACCCCGCCTCGGTCGATCTCCTTCTGCATCTGCTGATACGCGCCGAGCAGCAGCTGTTGACCGGTCTGGCCCCGGGCGTAAAACGTCCGGGAGACCTGAGCGCCACCGAAAGAGCGGTTAGCCAGGAGCCCGCCGTATTCCCGGGCAAAGGGGACCCCCTGGGCCACGCACTGGTCGATGATCTCGACGCTCAGCTGCGCCAGCCGGTAAACATTGGCCTCGCGGGAGCGGAAGTCGCCGCCTTTGACGGTATCATAAAACAGACGATAGATGCTGTCGCCGTCGTTCCGGTAGTTTTTGGCCGCGTTGATTCCGCCCTGTGCCGCAATGCTGTGGGCCCGCCGGGGCGAATCCTGAAAGCAGAAGCACTTCACCTGATAACCCAGCTCGCTGAGCGAGGCGGCGGCCGATGCGCCGGCCAGACCGCTCCCTACCACCAGAACGGTGTGCTTCCGTTTGTTGGCGGGGTTCACCAGCCGCATCTCGAAGCGGTGCTTGTCCCATTTCTGCTCGATGGGGCCGGCGGGCACTCTGGAACGCAGTTCGATCATCGGACCACTCCGGCGTACACCGCGAGCGGGATCACGGTAAAGCCCAGCCAGACAAGCACCGCCAGCACCATTGCCACCGTACGCTGAAGCGGATTGGGAGAAGGCGGACTCATGCCTATACTCCGCCCGCTGCTCCAGATCCCGTGATAGAGATGAAGCCCGACCGCGGCCATGGCCACCAGATACACAACCACGACAACAGGATTGTGGAATCCGGTGGCGACGTTGTGGTATGGATCGCCCTCCACGAAGTCCGGGTGGGCTGTTCCAATGGTGAAGTGGAGAATGTGATAAATGAGGAAGGCCAGGATCAACCCGCCGCCCCAGCGTATGCTGCGCGAGGCCCAGGTAGAGACCTGCGGCTTGCGTCCGCCGGCATACGCCACCGGCCTGGCCTCGACTCGCCGAGCCGCGAGCTGCACCGCCGCCACCACGTGCAGAATGA
>JBJMPB010000111.1:0-6002 GCA_045803455.1 Gemmatimonadales bacterium
CCACAGGAGCCCACCAATACGCTTGGAGAAAAGCCAGCAACATAGCATTGTCCTTTGTGCGGTCGATGGGTTCACGCCCTATTTTGGTGATGTCTGGAGAGGTGTGGTATCTCTCGTCCTTCAATACCGAGCAGACACGCACTGCTATGCCGTGAGCGCTTCCCATGTGGGGACGCCTCCACCTCTCCTGTCTGCCCTGCACGTGCCGCACCGCGACCGCTGCTGCGATATATCCCGTGGATCCTCCCGATAGAGGACACGCCAACCCCCTCCGTCTGGGACGCGCGGTTAGGCGGCTATGGCCCCTGCAGGAGGCTCGCAGGGTGCTTGCCGGCGCTGCGCAGGCTCCTGCTGATGGCCTGGCGCACGGACAAAGCGGCGGCCGAGGAGATCGAGGCGCGCGCGACCAAACATTTGGCGCTTCAACATCTTCAAGCGATTGATGTGCCCTTCCACGGGGCCCGTGCTCCAGGGCAGGGTGACCCCCGCTTTAACCGCGGCATAGTCCTCGTACAACCCTGCGGCGAAGCGTCGCAGGGCCTCCACCGTACTGGTAGAGGCGCGCTGCAGCCAGGGATCAAGAGACTCGGGCTGCCGCTGGCGCACGAGCTGCGTAAACTCCTGGGCAAGATCAATGGCCTCTGTGACCTCCGCCTGCTGCTCCCGTAACTGGGCGCGCTGCTGGCCCTCGGCCTCGGTGCGCTTGGCTGCACGTCGGAGCACCAGCCAGGTGGCCCGACGCGGCGTCAAGGGCTGGCACGACGGCTCGGCCACGGCCGGCAGGGGCTGGCGTGCGCGGCGGTGCCCCGGGGGCAAGCCCTGGGCCTGCCGCAACCGGCGGGCATAAGCCGCGACCACCCCATAGCCGCCCGTATAGCCACGCTGGCGGAGGTCGCGAAACAGCCGCATGGCGGTAGAGCACCCTGCATTCCAGCGTTCGAGCAGATACGGCTTAGAGGGGTTGAGGCCACTCGCCCCGAGGGCACTGCGACGCCTGCGCCCGGCAAAGGTGGCGGTCCGGAGATCGCGTTGGACCGTGCGCAGACTCAGCCCGACCTGCTGCGCAATGGCCGGGGCCGTCCAGCCCTGGCGGTGCAAGGCCCAGACCTGCGTATGCAGCGCCTGCCGGTGGCCCTGGCGCTGCACGGCACGCGGCTGTGCCGGCAGGGGGATGTCGTGGGGTGGCACAGGGACGGCAAGCGCCCCATCAGACAGCGGCACGGGTTGCTGGTGTCCCAGGGCATTGACGGCGTCGAGTGCCTGGCTCTGCGTGCTGAACACCTGGTCCAGGGCCTCCCGGAGATTCTGGAATAAATGAAAGCGGTCTGCGACCTGTGTGGCTGCGGGAGCCCCTTGCCGTGCGCCATCAGCATAGGCGGTTGCGCGATCGCGCGCGATGACCTGGCCCCCTGGATGCACTCGGAGCCACTGGGCCAAGCTCTCGGCCGTGCGATCCGGGAGGAGCGCGACCGGGGAGCGGCGCTCCAGATCAATCAGCACGGTGCCATACCTCTGGCGTTTCCGCAGGGCGAAGTCATCCACCCCGAGCACCCTGGGCGTGGGGAACGACGGGGCCGGCTGCTGGCGGAGCACGCGCAGCAGGGTGTTGCGGCTCACTACCACGTCCCACGCGTGGCCGAGCTGTACCCCAGCCTTCCCCCCAAGGACCAGGCCCAAGGCGATCAGGCGCTGAGCGAGTCGCAGGGTGCGGCGGGCCCAGGGGGCGGCCACGGTGGGCAGCCGTTCGGTGAAGATACGACGCTGACAGGCGCGATTGCGGCAAAACCACTTGCGCACGCGCAGCTGGAGGCACACCCGATACTGTGCCCAGGGCAGGTCCGCCAGGGTGCGCCCATAGTCACTATGGATGCGCCGCGCTGGGGTGGCACACAGCGGACAGGGTGCGCTGGCCTGCGTCGACTGCACGCGCAGGGTGATCTGCGCCGTGGTGTCGTCAATCTCGCAGGCCTCGAGGTGCAGCACGGTCGCATCGGGTAACAAACGGGCCAAGATGGGGGGCAGTAGTGTCGAGACGAACGCAGTCTCCTCCTCGCGACAAGAGGGGCTCTGAGGCCACGTCGGGCCTGGGGACCCCTCGCATCAGGTTGGTCACGCCTGGGTGATACGCAGGCGCATAGGCCTATATTAGGAATATATAAGGTAGCAGCATGCCGGATGACAATATATTCCAGAGTGGTCTATCACCAAAAGTGGGCAAGAATCGATTTCTGGCGGGGAAGTTTGATTGATTTGTGGCGGGGCGTCACGGCGGCCCGATGACCAGGCTCTCCCGCGCGGTCTCGACCACCTCTCGCGTTACTGCCTCAAGATTGTTGATCTTCAGGACGCGATCGATCTGACTGAACAGGCGCTCGATCAAGCGGAAGTTCCCGCCCGTGATCCGTATGACCGTGGCCATCGCCTCGGCGTCGCTGGCATGGTCGGGCTCAAGCAACAGGCCAAGCCGCTGCCACTGGCAGGCCAGGATGAAGCTCATCTCCCCTTCGCTCAGCGTGCGGAACTCGTGGACGAACCCGATGCGAGAATAGAACTGCGCGTAGCGAGCCAGTCGCTTCTCCAGGCCGGGCATGCCGATGAGCACGAGTCCCATCTGTCCGCGATCGTAGCGGTCGCGCAGCGTCTCAAGGGCGGCGAGCTTCAGCCGATCGGCCTCATCGACCAGGACCAGTTCCGTCCAGGTAGCCCGCATGTGGGCGTAGATGTCAGGCTCGTCTGGGTGTAGCTCAGCCTCGATCTCCCAGCTCAAGCTACGGCAGAGGAGATCCACCCCCTCGGCAACTTGCTTGGGGCTTGTCGTCACCGTCGGGGTGTAGATGACCGTCCGCCAGTTGACGATCTCAGGTGGCCGGGTTGCTTCTGGTGCAACGCCTCTCACATTGAGGACTGGCTCGAGCTGCTCCCAGTGGGCGTAGTGACGGGCCGAGATGGTCTTGCCGACCCCCGATGGGCCATAGCAGACGCCAATGTAACGATACCGCTTGACGGCGTCACAGAACTCGGCAAAGCGCCGGTACTCCTTGGTTATCAGGAAGGTTGGCGTTTCGAACGACCTTGGCTGGTCACTCATTGAAGTACCGCTTGAGCTTGGATGGCATCGGCGCTGGTGCGTTCGGCTGGACCTGCGGTCGCGGCCGGGGCAGGAGCTGATCGGCGATGCTCGTTCGAGCCCCGATATGCTCACGCAGTTGGCGACGTCGGGCGTTTCGCGCCCGGATGACCTCCTTCAAGCTGATCGTCTGGCCAGCCAACTCCTGGCAGACTGCCCGACACAGGAAGCGCTCCTGGTGATAGACCCGGATCTCAGCCAGGTCACGCGGGTCATAGCGGATGATCACCTGCTCGCCGACGTAGGCAGCCAACGTCAGATCGATGTAGCGGAAGCCCTGGAAATGAACACCGTCCTGATGGATGCGACGGGTTCGCGGCATCGTCAACAGAAGGAGATCGAGCTGCTCCAGGGTGTCGGGGTGCCGAGGAAGGAAACCGCCTGCCTCCCACCGGGCTTGAGGAGCGACGCCGGTCTCACCATGCAGGCGCTGGTGGTACTCGTTCAAGAAGAAGTCGGTGAGGCGCGTCTCCAGCTCCGCTAGCGTCAGCACGGGAGTCGGTCGGGGTGTGCCCAAGCCCACGTTCAAGGGGTCTGAATGTCCTTGCCGTTTTTTGGGGCTGAGGACGCTTCATACCACGAGGAGTCGAGACCGAGCGCATCACAGACCAGCAGGTGATAGGGTTGGACACCAGAGATCTGCGTGACCTCGTGCTCATCTACCCATAATTGGACCAGGGCTACTTGGGTAAACAATGCCAACACGACCGCCGCCGTCGGAGTGGCGGTCAGGCCTTTATTGCCTGGGAGCTGCTGGGCATGCGTACGCAGGTAGAGACGAACCTGTCGCTGGATCACGCTGTAGACCAGCAAGCCCAGCACCGTCAGCATCGCTAACGCCGCAATCCGTTCGGGCTTCTCCAGCCACACGGGGGCGATCGCTGCGGGATTCTTGATCCAACGAAAACCAGGTTCTACGGTCGTATTCTGCTCCTGATAGGCCGGGAGAATCTGGGCATCTGTACAGACCTCCGCGCTGACCGTGGTGGCCAGCACGGTCCAGCCCTTGTCTTCTTCAGGGTGGGTCGATGCCTCGACCTCGACCACGAGGCGATAGCCCGCCTCCGTCGGTGGTGGGTCCGTCTTGGCGGGACGTCCCCGCCGCGCCCGCCGCGTGCGGCGGGTGTCAGCCACGACGCGATAGCGTACGGCATGATACCGCCAGGCCTGAGGCCGGCGGCCGCGCTGCCCTGGCCCTCGGTGCTCATACTCTGCGATTGCCGCTTCGCCATCCGCCTCACAGGCAAACCAGCGGGCTTGCACGTGCTTCATGTGCGCAACGACGGCCTCGGCTTCCTTCGCTGGCGCAGCCGCAGAGGCCTCGGCTTGCTGCTGCGCCAGTTGGCTTGAATGCACCACCACAAAGCGGAGCGCTTCGAGCGCAACCCGTCCGTCGCTGTACTCGACCTCCACCTGCCGGACCACACTTTGTCCATGCCAGCGGCGCGGTGCTTCGTCCTTCGTTCGCCCGGGCTTCTCCACTAACAGGGGCAACGCGGGTTGCTGCGGTCCCCAGGCTTCCAGTGCCTGGCGGATGGCACACGTGCGCGGAACTAACGTCACGAGCCCGATCTTGTGCTCCAGACCCAAGCCGAGGGTACGGCGACTATACGCCTTGCTATCGGCCACGATCCCGCGCACCCCCTCAAGCCCTAACGCCAGACATTCTTCGATTGCTAATGGTGTTTCGACACTCTCACTGCGGTTGCCATCCCGCACGCCGATGCGGAGGGGCAGCCCGCCATCGCCACTCACCCCCAGACTCAGGAGCACTTGTTTGAGGTCGTCCCGACCATCTTTGCTATGTCCATAAGCCGGCCGGGGCGCTCCTGGAGTCTGGGAGTCGTCTGCATACACTCCATAGAGCGCAAGGGTCGTGGTGTCCTGATGCAGCCAAGGCGTCGGGATGGCATACACCTCCAAGGCTTTCAGGGCGACCGCGCTAAACACCCGGTTGAGATTGGCGGCAAACAGGGCATCGAGGATATGCCCCAACCGGTAATCATTGAGGGCGGCCCGCGTGAGTCCCGGCTGCAGCAGCGCTAACATCCCGCGCTCTTCCAACCGTCTCCCCACCTTATAGAGGGCATGATGCCCATCTAGAATGGCGAGCACCAAGGCTTCGACTCCACGCCCACACGAGAGCCCATGCGCCGGATGGGGCGGGATGAGGTCATCGATAAGCGTGGCGACCTCCAGGCGCCGTAGAACTCCAAGAACCAAAGGCAAAGGGGCCACGGGATGAATCTGCTGTATGGTCATGGCCATGATACACCTCCTATCGGAGCCTTCGTTCGACAGCATCATAGCCCAATAGAAGCTCATAGCCTAGCGGTGGTCGCCTTCCGAGCAAAAAGCGCGTGGTTCAACCTAACCCGGCTTTGCACAAAAAGTGTTCCTTGACGATGCTTTTTGTGCTCAAAACGGGACTTTTTGATCTCAAAAAATCGCCAAAACGAGACCAAAAAGTCCTTAGTGACTGCTGAGTCAGATTTCTGACCGGACTTTTTGTGCAAAGCCGGGTTATGTACATTGATGGCCGTGTGGTAGCGCCCACGCGTTAAGGGCAACTGGACATCGGGAACTGGCTGACCACCGCCACCAGGGTCGCCACAGACAAACTTGACCGCATAGCGCAAGGTGACGCGCATGGCGCTGTCCTCTCCTGCCGCCGGTAGCACGCCAGCGGCTAGCAACGCAAGCCCCATGATTCCTGCTGCTACGAAGGCTTTTACTCGCATAATGTGTCCTCCTCTGGTGCGACCGACCCTACGGGCCACCGCCTAGGGATACTCGGACTCTTCGTAGACACTGCAAGCTGCTACGCCTGCCCCGCGTGCCGAGGTGGGTCAGGCAAAAAGCAGTGGGGACATGG
>JBJMPB010000112.1:0-2642 GCA_045803455.1 Gemmatimonadales bacterium
GGCAGATGGTCAGCATAGCGGGCCACCAGCACGTGCGCGACCATCGCTTCGGTCGGGATGCCGCCTTCGATCAGCCGCACCGGTGCAGGTGCCTGCACCACGGCGGTGAATGTCAAGCAAGTTGCCGCATGGCATGCGTAATGATCTTTGTTTATGCGACCCCTCTGTTTCGTGTGTTCGATTGGCTCTGGACCAAAGCGGCCTGGATCACGGCATCCCGCTCCGGGTTGAGTGTCACGGCTGCGACTGGCGCCCAGTTCCGGGTCTGACCGCTCCAGCGTCTCGGATTGCGCTCACGCGCCCGCTGATAGAGTGCATGGCGGTGATCAAGTAGTACGCGGTCCTGCCCGGCATGGCGCTCAGCGGGCGTGACGTAGCGAATGCCGCTGTGATGGTGCTCGTGGTTGTACCAGTGCACGAAGCCGGCGGCCCACTGCCGGGCGGCATCGAGGTCAGCAAAGCCCTTGTGCGGGAACGCGGGGCGATACTTGGCGGTGCGGAACAGGGCTTCGACGAAGGGATTGTCATCGCTGACCCGCGGGCGGGAGTAGGAGGGCCGGATGCCGAGCCAGGCGAGCATGGCGAGCACGGTGGTGGCCTTGAGCGTGGCGCCGTTGTCGCCGTGCAGCACCGGCTTGGCTGGGGTGGCGTGCAGGCCCTCGGCCAAAGCGGTGCGCCGGGCGAGGTAGGCGGCATGATCGGCGCTGTCGGTCTCATGCACCTCGAAGCCGACGACCTTGCGGCTGAACAGGTCGAGGATGAGGTAGAGATAGAACCATCGCCCCTGCACCTGGGTCGGCAGGAACGTCATGTCCCAACACCAGACCTGCCCAGGGGCCGTTGCAACATGCGTGCTCGGTGGGCGTGACGACCGGGGTGGCCGAGCCCGGCCACGACGGTTCATCTGGCCTGCCGCGCGCAGCACGCGATAGAAGCTGGCCTCGCTGGCGATATAGGTGCCCTCGTCGGCCAGGGCGGGGACGATGCGCGCGGGCGGGGTCTCGGCGAAGCGGGGTTCATTCGCCACCTCGATGATGCGGGCCCGCTCGGCTGCGGTGAGCGCGTGCAAAGGTGTGGGACGATCGGCGTCAGGTCGACGATCGCCGCACGCGAGGCCATCGTCCGCCTGCCAACGCTGCGCCGTGCGCGGGTCGATGCCGGCCAAGGCACAAGCAGGGGCGAGGCGGGCGCCGGCGGCGCGGGTCTCCTCGATGGCGTGCAACAGGGTCTGGCGATCTTCCAGGCGGGTCATGCGTCCTCGCCGTTGCGAAAGATCGCCGAGAGCTTTTTTGAGAGTACCAGCAAGGCGGCCGTTTCGGCCAACGCCTTGTCCTTGCGGCTGAGGTCGCGTTCCAGTTCCTTGATCCGGCGCCGCTCTTGCTTGGCCTCCGCGGCGCCGTCATCGCGGGGGTCTCCCAGTCCGCTGAGCGCGTCCTGCTTCCAGCGGTCCAGATCGACCGGGAAGAGGCCGTGTTCGCGGCACCAGGCGCTGCGGGCGGTCTCGTCCATTGCAGCGGTGGCGATCACCGCCTCCAGCCGTGCCGCCGGGGTCCACGGCCGCGGGCTGCCATTGCCATCACTGCCGGCCAGGGCGGCGGCGCGCCAGCGCTCCAGGGTCGCAACGCTGATGCCGACCTTCTGCGAGACGGCCTCAAGCGACGAGCTCTCGGGTGGCAACAAGCGGGCCACCACCGCGTCTTTGAACTTCTGTCCGTAGCGAGCCATGCGTGTCTTCCAGCGCCCCCGGGATAACAAATCCTATCCAGGCGGCAACTCGTCTGACACAGGGGGCGATCGGTGGGCCTTGATCGAGGTGCTGTCGATGCAGCGGGTATCGTTCGGGGTTTCCCTGACCAGGGTCTCGAAGATTATCTGCCACAAGCCCCGGCGGCTCCATCGGTTGAAGCGATTGTAGACCGTGGTGTAGGGGCCGTAGTCAGGCGGACAATCCTGCCAATGGCAGCCACAGCGTAGAACGTGGACGATACCGCTGATGATCCGGTGATCGTCCTTGCGACGTGCGCCGGCATAGACCTTGGGAAGAAGAGGGTCGATCTTCGACCACGCATCATCATTCAGCATCCATAGCTCAGCCATCGGTCTTCATCCTTCAACACCAGACGCATCGGTTGAATCAGAAAACCCCGCCCGATTCCTAGTGGCTGATTGAGTTTGGACCCTTGGCCCGCGTGGACGCAACAGCGGAGAAAGCGAAGGTAACAGTCAGCTGGACTGTCTTTGTGCGGCCCCCCGAGAGGTAATAACGGTGCAGCTGTCATGTCCGGTTGCTTCAGCCGCAACTGCCAGATTCAGAAAAGCCCTGGAGGTGTGAACCTCCGGCGCTTTCTACATATGGTGATGTCGTATCAGGCGCGCAGATCGGTGAGCGCCAATGTGGGAGCTGGGCTGAACCGCTGGGGTGGCGGGATTGCGTGAGATTGCCAGGTCTGACAACCTGATCATTCTTGGATCAACGAGGATCCGGCGATCCTACGCCACACCGTGAGACAAGATCCTTGGCTTTCATCCAGGGGGCATGATCATGTCAGATCTGCAGATGCGAATCGCCGAGTTGGAGGAGCTTATATCCAGCATCAGGCATGATGTCCGGAATGCCCTTGCGTCGACACGCCTTATAACAG
>JBJMPB010000122.1:0-3508 GCA_045803455.1 Gemmatimonadales bacterium
CGGAGCAACGGCCGCGGCCGCCTGGGCAGCGAGCGATGCGCTGCCACCCGCCGCACTGAGCAGCAGAATGAGCACTAGGGGAACTGCATTTCGCCGGTACATAAACCCTCCTATAGCGTGAACAGAAACGGCTTTGACGTGATGACCAGCGCTACTTCTTGTGGTACTGGCTCCGGTCGAGGTTGGTCAGCTTTACCGGGTCCATGATGTCAGCGAGCTGCTTATCGGTCAGAAGCTTCTGCTCCCGAACGATCTCGAGGATGCCCTTCCCGCTCTTGTAGGCCTCGGCCGCCAGCTCGGTAGTCTTCTCGTAACCCAGCACCGGATTGAGCGCCGTCACGATGCCCACCGTCGTTTCCATGTAGCGGTCCAGCACCTTCTCGTTGACGGTGATCCCATCCACGCATTTGGTCCGGAAGGCAATCGAGGTGGTGTAGAGCAGGTGCTGTGACTCGATCATGGCCACACCCTCGACCGGCTCGTAGGCATTGAGCTGGAGCTGCCCGTCGTGCGCCGCGAGGGTCACCGTGTAGTCGTTCCCCATGACCCGGAACGCCACCAGATTGACCAGCTCGGGAATGACCGGGTTCACCTTGCCCGGCATGATCGAGGAGCCCGGCTGGAGCGCCGGAAGATTGATCTCGGCCAGGCCAGCACGTGGGCCTGAAGTGAGCAGGATCAGATCGCTCGCGATCTTGGACAGCTTGACCGCGACACTCTTCATCGCCGAGGAGTACACCACGAAACCCTGCTGGTCCCAGGTGGCCGACAGCATGTCCGGGGCGGCCTTGATCGGCTTGCCCGTCAGCTTGGCCAAATGGGCCGCGGTGCGCTCGGCATAGCCTTTAGGCGCGTTGAGTCCGGTCCCGATGGCCGTGGCGCCCATGTTGACGGTGTACAGATACTTCTCCGCGTCCTGCAGCAGCTGGATCTCTCCGTCCAGCGAAGAGGCAAAGGCGTGAAACTCCTGCCCCACGGTCATGGGCACCGCGTCCTGCAGCTCGGTGCGTCCCATCTTCACCACGTTCATGTACTGGTCGCCCTTCGCCCGGAATGATGCAGCCAGCTTCTGCAGCTCGGCGATCAGTTTCCCGTTCCGGAGAATCAAGGCGATCTTGATCGCCGTCGGATACGAGTCGTTGGTGGACTGCGACTGGTTCAGGTCGTCGTGCGGCTCGAGAACCTCGTAGTCGCCCTTCTTGTGCCCGGTCAGCTCCAGCCCGATGTTCGCCATGACGTCGTTGGCGTTCATGTTGGTCGAAGTGCCGGCGCCTCCCTGGTACCAGTCCACCGTGAACTGGTCGTGGTACTTACCCTGCAGCAGCGCATTGGCCGCCTTCTCGATGGCCGCCAGCTTGTCCTTCTTCATGGCGCCCACGTCGGTGTTGCCCTGTGCCGCAGCCAGCTTCACGATGGCCCAGGCTTCGATGAAGCCGGGATAGTGGTTGATCGGCACTCCCGAGATCTGGAAGTTCTCCAGGGCTCGGGCCGTCTGAACCCCATAGTAGGCGTCAGCCGGGATCTGCTTCTCTCCTAGCAGGTCCTTCTCCGTGCGGGTGGCTCCGCCCTGACTGACCGGCTGAGCTGCCTGGGCTTGTGGACCTTGTGCGTCCTCGATGGTTTGCGCGGCAGCCGGTGGGGTTTCCTCGGGTTTGCAGGCCCAGGTGAGCCCTAACGCCATGACTGGAGCCAGCAGCGCGCCCCGGTGTGTTCTATTCACAGTGACACTCCTTCCTGCTTCCGCGGACTAGCTCTTGGGCTCGACCGCGTAAGGATTGGCGTGCAGGCGGTTCACGATCTCGATGATCGCTTTCTGCGCCCGTACGCTGTTGCCCGCGTCGTCAAGTGGGGGTGAAATGACGGCGATGCCGAACTTGCCCGGCGCTACGGCGATGATGCCGCCCCCTACTCCGCTCTTGCCCGGCAGTCCCGTGTGGTAGAGCCACTTGCCCGTGTCGTCGTAGAGTCCGGCCGTGGCCATGACGGCCAGGACGTAGGGCACGTTCTTCGAGCTCATCACGGTCTTGCCGCTCACGGGGTTCTTGCCCCCGTCGGCCAGGGTGGCGGCCATGGTGGCCAGGTCCTTGGCGTTGACGTTGATGGAGCACTGCTCGGTGTAGACGTCGGTGGCCTGATCCGGCTTTTCCTTGATGTAGCCGTAGGCGTACATCAGGGCGCCGATGGCCTGGTTGCGCTGGTTAGTGGCGGCTTCGGATTTGAAGACCTCCTCATTCACAGCCAGCGGCCTGCCGGCGAATGCCGAGTGCCAGTCAAGGATGCTCTTCCACACCTCGTCCCGGGTGCCGCCTTTGACCATAGATGTGGTGGCAATGGCGCCCGGATTGACCAGGGAGTTCATCTCCGGCCCGCCCAGCGCCTTCTGGGAGAACTCCACCGAGACGATGGAGTTGAAGCGCATGCCGGTGGCGTCGACGCCGACCGTCTTCTCGATCTTCTCAGGCCCATCCTCCTCGATCACCTTGGCCAGGGTGAAGACCTTGGATATGGATTGGATCGAGACCTCGGTCTTGATGTCGCCCGCGGTGTAGACCTTCCCGTCAGTGGTGACCAGCGCAATGCCGAAGACCTTGGGATCCACTTTGGCCAACGCCGGGATGTAGTCGGCGTTCTTTCCCTCCTGCAGGGTTTTGAACTTGCTATAGGTCTCGTTGAGCACGGTGGCGATGTTCGCGGAGCTCTGAGCCTGGATCGGCGTAAGGGCGACGGCGGCTCCGAGGGCCGGCAGGGTGAGCCTGAGGAGGATGCGGGAAATCGTGATCATGGCGTTGCCTTAGAATGTCTTGGAGAAGTTGTATTTGAAGGAGAACTGGAGCTTGACGATGTCCGAGCTGAATCCATCCTCGAAGTTCGTGCGGTCTCCCCACTGGAGCTCGGCGACGGTCATTACGCCCGGGGCCGGATAGTACGCCACGTTGCCGATGGCATAGTTACCGTGGCTGAATGCGTCGGCAGACTGAAGCGCGCTGTTGTCGATGTCAATCATGGAATAGCCGATCGAGGAGCTGAACTTCGCATTCCACGTGTGGTCCAGGAACGCCACGACGCCGAATACTGGGAGCGCGACGCCCTTAATCGGCGCTATCGCGTCGCCCGGGTTGGGCTCGATGCCCACATCGGCGGGGGCGTCGTTCATGTAGTTCTGGATGCCTTCGCCGTACAGGGCCGAGAGCCGCACCACGTTCTGCTCCCCGATCTTCACGTTGGAGCTCGCGTTGAGTCCCCAGCCCACGGCATCGCCGCTCAGATCGAACCCGTCGGTGCCCTGGTCTTCCCACTTGATGTATCGGGCAATGCCGGCCAACTCGACGTACCCCCACTTGGTCGCACGGCGATACTCAGCGGATAGATCGGGCACAGGAAACCGTGGTTTCACGTCCGCGATCTCGATCCGGCCCGCCACGTCTCCCTGGTCTGCGCTGGCACCCGGCCGCTCGAGCGCGATGGTCATGCGAGTGTCACCCTGGATCGGCATGTAGCGCACCTGGAC
>JBJMPB010000255.1:0-3934 GCA_045803455.1 Gemmatimonadales bacterium
TCGGCCTGGCACTGGAAGCAGACCGACTGCTGGTACTACACTCCACCCGGCAGCAAGGGACGACAGCCCCTCTTCGACGAGCATGGCCAGCGTATCCGCGGCCTGGACAACCGCCAGGCGGCCCATCTGGCCCTGGCCCGACTCAAGCTGGCCGGCGATGACGCGCCGCCCCCGCCACCACCAGAGCCGCCTTCGGAGTGGCTGGTAGCGCGGGTCTGCTCGGAGTACCTGCAGTACTGCCAGCGGGGTGTCCAACACGGCCATCTCTCCCAGGGCCACACCGCCCATGCCACCTGGATCCTCAATGACCTGTGCAAGTACTGCGGCGCCCTGCCCGTGGCCCAGCTACAGAAGAAGCACGTGGAGGACTGGGTGGCCAGCCACCCCGGCTGGGAGTCGCCCGTAACGCGGCGTTCGGCTCTGACCGTGGTGCTGGCCGCCTTCCACTACGCCCAGGACAACTGCGGCGTGCCCAGTCCCCTGCGCGGTCTGAAGAAGCCGCCGGCCCGACCCCGCCTGCATTCCTTCTCCCCCGAGGACGAGAAGCTGCTGTACCAGGCGGCTGCCGGGCCCTTTGGCGACTTCCTGTTCGCCGCCATGCACACGGGCCTGCGGCCTTACTGCGAACTGGCCCGGCTCAAGGCCGAGGACGTCTCGCAGACGGAGCGGGGCATGCTCTGGCGCGTCTACTCCTCCAAGACCACGAAGACACGCAAGATTCCCGTCCGTCCGGAGGTGGCCGAGCTGACACGCCGGCTGCTCAAGGAGGCACCGCCCGGCTCGGGAAAGCCGCTGTTCCGCACCAGCCAGGGCCAGCCCTGGATCAAGGAGAACGGCGTCTGGCGCTTCCTGCGGCTGAAGCGTCAGCTGGGCTGGGATCAGGACCCGGTGCGCCAGAAGTATTGCTGCTACAGTTGCCGGCACACCTTTGCTCACCGCATGCTCTCCGGCTACTGGAATGGTGGGGCGGGCTGCTCCATCGAGACGTTGGCGGAGTTGCTGGGAGACACGCCCAAGGTGGCCTTCGATCATTATGGCAAGGAGTGGGGTCAGCACTATCAGGAGCCCCTCTGGAGCGCCCTGGGCGTGCCCGCGCCCCAGCGCGACCAGTCTCCTTCTGTGCCGGACAGCGACCAGCAGGACGCGGCACAGAAGGGCAAGGGGAAGAAGACTCCTGGAAAGGGCAAGAAGGGGAAGTGAAATGGGTGACTCTGGCCGGAAGGATCGGGAAGGTCCAGCAGTCAGCCAGGTTCGGGGCGGCCCAGCGGGACGGTGATGCCGGGAAAAGTCTGGCGGCGCCTCGGCGGCTGCTGGGCAGGGCGGGACTGAGGCCGCACCCGCAGCAGGTCCTTGAGGCGTTCGACCTCGCTGGCTTCCAGGTGGATGCGGCCCCGTCCCCGGGCACCGCCTTGCAGGTAGGCGATCTGCACCAGCCGGCCGCGCAGGACCAGGCGTCCCCGGTCCGACCGCCCCAGCCAGTCGTACAGGGTGGTGAGCGCCAATCCCAGCCGCTGCGCCGCCTGGCGTGCGGACAGGAGTTCCTCCGCCATGCCCCGGTGCTACCTCCCGTGCCTCTCTGTGGCATGGCCTGGGCACCTGGCACCCAGGCAGTGGGCGAAAACCGGAGTGTAGGCGGGCTCAATCGCATGACGCTCGCATGATGCGATGGCCTGCACAATCGGGCAGCCGGGGGTACAGAGGAGCAGGCAGAGAGCCTCCCAGAAGGGGACGTCCCTGCCCGGTGCAGACCCACGCCGAGCAAGCGACAAAGCTCAGGGGAGTAGCACGTGGACCGTCTGCAACTGGCGCAGGCCTGGTATGCGCGGGTGGCACCCCGCCCCGGAGAGGACCTGGATGCAGCTCGCTCCGACGAGCTGGAGCGCTGGCTGGCGGAGGCGGTCTGTCCGGTGACGGAGGACCTGGCCCGCAACGAGGACTTCCGTCAACTGGCGCGCTGGCCGCTGCAGCACCTGGTCGCGGAAGCCGCCACCCCAGAGCGGCAGCTCGTGGACGAGATGGACCGCAACCTGGTCCACCTCGCCCGCACTCTGACGGAGGTCACGGCCCGCCCCGACCTGCTCGCCCTCTGGCAGCATCGGGGTGCGCAGACGAGCGGGGCAACGGGAGAGAGGGACTGGGAGGTGGATCGGGAACAGGTCGAACGTGTGGCCGGGCGGCCGTGGCGAGACCTGGTGGCGTGGGAGGACTACCTGCATCCCTGCCGGGGACTCCATGCGGCCCGGCCCGGAGAGGTTCAGCCAGGGGAGCTGGACGCCTTCGATCCCCTGACGCAACCGGCGCTGGGCCAACCGGGAGATTACGTCAGCCGACTGCTGTGGCTGCGGCTGGGCTACTGGCTGGTCCCGCTCAGGCGGCAGCTGGGCAGGTGCCTGGGCCTTCTGGGACAACGGGACCAGCAAGCCACGGCGGCGGTGGAATCCCTGGGGATGTCCTGGACGGCCCTGGAACAGCGCGTCGGCGCCCTGGAAGCAATCTGCCGGGCGGGAACGCAGGCGCGGCTGCGTGACTCCTGTGCGGCGCTGACGCAGGTGCTGGCGGGCTACGGCACCTGCCCCGACCTGGACTGGCTGGGACTGCCCGCCGGCATGGTGCAGGCGCAGCGGCCGCTGATCCGGCTGTGCTGCCGGCGGCCGCTGTGCCTGCCCGGAGCGCTGGAGCGTGTGGCCGCCGCCCTGGTGGACGTGCGGCCGCTGTACCAGCCCGCGCCGGCGGAGGACGTGGTGGCCCTGGCGGTGAGCACGAGGGCCCTGGTCTTGCGGGAGTCCCCCCGCGCTCTCTACTGGCAGGGTCAGCCCGTGGAGGCACCCTGGGAAGCCAATCCCCTGCTGTGGGAGCTGCTCTGGACCCTGGCCAGCCGGGCACGACGCGGCCAGGCCGTGGACCGCTTCGCCCTGAGTAACTCTGATTCGGAGCGGGCCATCGTGGACCGACGCAGCCGCCTGGGACGGCTGCTGCCGCGCAGTCTGGATGAGCGGATTCGCAGTGCCGGTCGGCGCAGTTACCGGCTGGAGCTGCCCCCCGAGCAGGTGGCCCTCTTCTGTGTCGAAGAGGAAGAGCGGGTCCGGGAAGAGCAGGGGTGAGCGTCCCTGCCTGGGCAGTATCATTGCCTAAATATCTACCTTTTATGTGGCATAATCAGTGAGGGTCCGGGCTTACACCACGGCCCAGCGCCCGTCTCTCCCGCCGAGCCCTTGCGCCGGACCCAAGCAGCGCAGCCCACACCCGTGAACGAGCCTGGAGCGACGGACGCCGCCCCACCGTGGGCAGCAGACGTGAGCGCCCCTTCCCGCTGAACCTACTCAGTAGTTCAATAAAGACAATCTATGTGGCATAATCGGAGAGGGTCCGGGCTTACTCCACGTCCGACAGCCGTCCTGCCGCCACTGTCTGCCGCCCGAGTCGCCCAGAGCGGCCCCGTCTCGTTTGCGGGTGCCGACCGACCTCGGTCGACCCCCATCTTCTCGCCTGTCCAGGCCCCTCCTCCCGCTCGGGGCGTGCTGCACTCCCTCGGTGTCCCTTTGTTCCCCTGTCCCAGGAGGCATGTGTCATGTCCGACAGTCCGCAAACGCTCACCCCCGAGCCCACGAGCAGCCCCACCCAGGCCCCCGCCGCGGGTGGGCGGCCCACCTGGTCGGGTGTCCTCCAGCTGGGCCTGGTGGCCGTGCCCGTCCAGGCTTACCCCGCGGTGGTCTCCGCCCCGGAACTGCCCTGCCACCTGCTCCATGCCGGTTGTGGCCAACGCCTGCGCTATGTCAAACACTGCCCCCAGCACGGCCCGCTCCAGGCCGGCGCTGTCATCAAGGGCTATGAGTATGCCCCCGGCCAGTTCCTGGTGCTCGATGAGGCCCAACTGGAAGCGCTCCGTCCGGCCCGCGACCGCGCCCTGGCCCTGGACGCTTGCCTCGACCTGGAC
>JBJMPB010000304.1:0-2682 GCA_045803455.1 Gemmatimonadales bacterium
TCAGCCATCATCGTGTCGAGTTCGACCTCTGTCCCGTAGTCTAAGAGTTCCTCGACGTTCCAGGGCATCACCGTCAGAGACGGAATTGCTGCGCGCCGGCAGGCGAGGACATGGCAGCGGTGGGCAGGGAGGTCAGTATCCAGATTTGCCAAATATCCAAAGAGGCTCAGTGATCTCAACCCGACAACCTGACATTACCTCCAGCTTACCAACCTCCGGGTCACCCGGCGTGATTAGCGATCCTGGGAGGAGGGGCCTTTTGCCGGCTGCAACATGTGCCGTGCCAACTTCTCTACCGTCCGGACGACTTCGGGATCGTCGGCATTGTCCGGCCCGAGCTTACCCGCAATGTCGAAAAGCTGGGTGGTTGCCGCCGTGACGAGTGCCGTCATTCCGTATTCCCGCGTAATCGCCAGGGCCGTGTTCAAGTCCTTGTTGGCGACAGCGAGGGACCCGCCGGACCGGTAATCGTTGCGCCAAGCGAGCGGCGCGCGGTTGCGCAAGGCCCAATTATCACCGCTGCTTTGCGAAATGACTTCGACCATGATGTCTGGGTCAATGCCAGCCTTCGATCCGGCGATGAGGCTTTCGGCCGCCACTGCGAGACCGGTGAAGTACATCGCCTGATTGAGAGCCTTAAGCGTCTGGCCCTGACCAAGCCGGGAGCCGACGCGGTATATGTTCTTGCCCATGGCAGCCAAAGCCGGCTCCGCCGTAGCGAAGGCTGCATCAGATCCTGAAGCCATGATGGTCAGGCTTGCGGCGCGCGCACCCTCGACGCCGCCGCTAACCGGAGCATCCAAAACCTGAATCCCGCGCGGCTCGAGTTCCACTGCCAGCGCGCGAACGAAATCAGGGGGCAGGCTGCTCATGGCCACGAGCGTGCTGCCTGCCCGGGCACCCGCGGCATATCCCGCCTCGCCGCGCACCGCTGCCTCGGCCTGTTCGCGGTTCAGCACCATCAGGATGGCGACGTCGCTCTGCGCGGCCACCTCTGCGGCGCTCGCCACTGGCCTCGCGCCGTCGCACGTGACCGCGTCGCAGGAGGCACGGTTGACGTCATAGACGGTCACCCCGAATCCGCCTCGCAGCAGGTTGAGACACATGTGACTGCCCATTCTGCCTAGCACTACTTTGGCACTTTTTTCAGAGAGCCGAGCGTGAAGCGGGCTCGGCAGATCGGACATCGCAAGCGCATGACCTGCGCCAGCTGATCCAGCAATCGGGAGCGGATGGCCGGCAGGCTGGGTTGCGGCGGTGGTCCACGTCTTTTTCTTTTTTCCCCGCTTGGCGGCTTTGAGGCGCTGCTGCTGCAGGAGCAGGAACGCGATCAGCGTCATCAGCGCATGCCGGTGCAGACCCCGCCACGAGCGGCCCTCGAAGTGATCGAGGCCGAGTTCTTCCTTCATCTGCTGGTGCGCCTGCTCGCAGACCCAGCGCGCCTTGATGGTCGCGGCGAGCTGCCTCACTGTCGTCTCGGGCGGCAGATTGGCGAGATAATACTTGCGCTCGCCCGACGGGCGGTGCTCGCCGACCAGCCAGACCTCGTCCCCGGGCAGATGCTGACCGGTGCGGCCGTGCAGGCGCACTGCAGGTCCATCGGCGACCCGCACGCGGAGTGCCGCAAAGCGCGCCCGCAGCGGGCCCTTGGTGCCGTGCCGCCAGATGATCTGATGCCAGCGCGCATCCGCCAGCATGGCCTCGGCCGCAACCGCCTCGACATCCGGGATCAGCGTCTTGCGGGGCCGCCCGCGCTTGGTCAGGGCGGCGACCAGGTGCACATCGACCGGGTAGACCTTCTGGATGCGCGGGATCCCCACCGCCCAGAGCAGTCCCAAGGCTGAGAGCGCCTGACGAAAGGGCGCACTGATGCCGTAGCCGGCATCCGCGACGACCACGCCAAAGCGCACGCCGGCGTGCAGAAGGCGCTCGAGCTCAGCCAGCGCGATCTCCGGCTTGGAGCGGGGCGTCCAGAACGCCTCGGGCACACCCGCGCGTTGCAGGCGCTTCAGATCGTTGATCCAGCTATCGGGCAGAAACAGGCGCAGGCGGACCGGGATGGGCACCTCATCTTTGGCCAGAGTGAGCGAGACCAGCGTCTGGCAGTTCGCCTTCTTGCCCAGGGCGCCGGCATATTGCGAGGCAACGCCCACGGAATGCGTGCCCTTCTTGGGCAGGGCCGTGTCGTCGATGACCAGGATGGCATCTGGTCCACCCGCCAGCCGATTGGCCTGGGCGAGGAGTTCGGCTTCCAGCGGCGCCTCGTCCCAAGGACCGACCGCTACGAAGTGATGCAACTGATCGTAATCGGCTGGCGCCACCCGAGCCGCAAGCGGCTGGAGGCTCTTGCGCTCACCGGGACCGATCAGCCCGGCCACGTAGAGCGGACACATGCGCCGGCGTGCTGGATGACGCAAGGGCTTCAGGAAAGGTTCAAGCCAGGACTGCAGTTCGTGCTCCCACGCCAGCGCTGCGCTCATCGCTCTCCTCCGACCGAAAGCTCTCAGACGGAGAATCCACGCAAAACCGAACCGTTCCTCAAACCTGCCAAAGTAGTGTTAGCCGTTTGGTAGCGGAACGTTGTTGGGACCGGGTGCGTTGGGCGATTGAGGAATATGCCTGGCGCTTTGACGGGATGAGACAACTGCCCCGGGCGCGAGGGAGGATCTGATGCTGGCCATT